>JACQEH010000115.1 GCA_016200675.1 Chloroflexota bacterium
CCGACGAGTCCGCAGGCGTGCCTCGAGGCCATCGGAGGCGGCATGGAACATCCCCCGCCAGCGTAGCTCGTCCAGGAGGCCGGCGAGGCCGGGTTCGAAGGACGTCACAGGGCGCTGGCGCGGGCCGTCACGAGGCGCGCCGGATCAGGGGGAAGGTCCTCCACGGCCCCTATGGTATCGTCGCCCCAGTCATGCAGACCAGCCTCGCCCGGCGGCAGCGCCATCGCCGCAACGGCGCCGCGCGGCGGGGTCGCAGCGGCGGCTCGGCAAGCCGAGCAGCCCTCGCCCTCCCGATCCTCCTCTTCGCCAGCTTCCTGGCCCTCGGTGGGGCGGCCTTCATCGGCGCCGTCAGCGCCTATGCCTACTTCAGCCGCGACCTGCCGGATCCGTCGACCGCGCTCGACACCCTCGGCTTCGACCAGCCCTCGGTCGTCTACGACCGGACAGGCACCGTGGTCCTGGCAACCCTCGGCGAGCAGAAGCGTGAGATCGTCACCTTCGACCAGCTCCCGGCCGAGATGGTCGACGCCACGACCGCCGTCGAGGACAAGGACTTCTGGAACAATCCCGGCTTCGACCTCGGCGGCTTCGTCTCGGCCTCCATCGACACGCTCCGCGGCCAGCCCCGCGGCGGCTCGACGATCACCCAGCAGCTGGTCCGCGCCCGCCTGCTGCCGACGACGGCCTTCTCGGGCTCGGTCTACGAGCGCAAGATCCGCGAGATCATCCAGTCGATCCGACTGACCCAGGCGTACCCGGGCCAGACCGGCAAGCAGAAGATCATCACGGCCTACCTGAACCAGAACTTCTACGGCAACCAGAGCTACGGGATCGCGGCCGCTGCCCGTAGCTACTTCAACAAGGACCTCAAGGACCTGACCCTGGCCGAGGTTGCCATCCTGGCCGCGATCCCCCAGTCGCCGACGCAGTACGACCTTGTCAAGAGCGCAACGATCACCTGCAGCATCGAGATCACGCCGGGCCAGACCTGCCCGACGGCCAATACCCAGATCACCGTCCCCCAGGACAGCGAGATCGTGATCCGCCGCAACAAGGTCCTCGACCTGATGGAGACGAGGAGCACCCTGTCGGGGGCCAGGCACACCGTCGCCGAGTACGAGGCCGCGAAGTCGGATCCCGTCATCCTCTCGCCCCAGGGCGCGACCCCGTGGAAGGCGGCCCAGTTCGTGTGGCAGGTGCGCAAGCAGCTCGGGTCGATCCTGTGCGGTCCGGACGCCGCCGACACCTGCGAGAAGGTCGACACGGGCGGTTACCAGATCACCACTACGCTCGACTGGAAGATGCAGCAGACCACCGAGAAGTGGCTGTACGCCGCGGCTCGGGTCCCCCATCTGACGAACCCCAAGGCCCAGCTGGACAAGCTCGGCATCCCGGCCGCCGACCAGGGCTGGATCCTCGGGCTCCAGAAGAGCAACATCTTCAACGCGGCCGGGGCGATCATGGACTACCGGACGGGCCAGGTCCTCGCCTACGCCGGCAGCGCCGCGTACTACGGAACGGGCGACGCGAAGTTCCAGCCGCAGTACGACGTGCTCTCAGACGGGTTCCGCCAGCCGGGCTCGTCCATCAAGCCCATCAACTACATCACCGGCATCGACGACCGCACGATGACGGCCGCCACGATGTTCATGGACGTGGTGACCGACTTCGGCGGCCAGAAGCCCTTCACCCCGATCCAGGCCGACAAGCTCGAGCGCGGTCCGGTCCGCCTCCGCCAGGCCCTCGAGTTCTCCCTCAACGTGCCCTCGATCAAGGCTGGCCTCATCAACGGTCTCGACCACGTCTTCCAGCGCATGAAGGACTTCGGCCTGTCCTTCCCGGCAGGGGCCGTGCCCGTCGTCTCGCAGTCGATCGGGACCCTGGAGATCCACGAGATCGACATGGTCGGGGCCTACGGCGCGATCGCGAACGGCGGGATCCTGATGCCCCGCGAGATGATCATGAAGGTGGCCGACGCGAGTGGCAAGGTCATCTTCCCGTCCGAGGCCACGACGCCGGTCGGCAAGCGGGTCGCCAGTGCCCAGGCGTCGTACATCATCACGGACATCCTCCAGGGCAACACCGACAAGGCCGTCAACCCCTACTGGGGCAAGTGGCAGATCCTGGAGGGCGGCAAGCGCCGGCCGGCTGCCTACAAGACCGGGACGACCTCGGACAACAAGGACGTCCTCGCCGATGGCTACCTCGCCCCGCCCGACGATCCGGCGGCGCCGGCCCTGGTGGCGGGCGTCTGGATGGGCAACTCGGACGCGACGCCCAACACCGGCTCGCTGTCCCTCGACTCATCGGCCCCCCTCTGGTCGCGGATCCTGACGGAGGTCAGCGCGGGCCTGCCCGTTGCCACCTTCAAGCAGCCGACGGGCATCGTGACGGCGACGGTCGATGCCTTCAGCGGCCTGCTGCCAGGTCCCTACACGACCGCCACCGTCAAGGAACTCTTCATCGACGGCACGGTTCCCACGCGGACCGATGACATCCACGTCGCCCTCGACATCGACCAGGCCACCGGCAAGCTCTGGGCCGATGGCTGCAGCGGTCCGAAGGTCAAGAGCGGCTTCCTCGACTTCAGCGCCGTCGAGCAGCGCTTCCCGGCCTGGCAGCAGTACACCCAGGAGTGGGCAGCTCGCGCGGCAAAGGGACCGGGCGTCGCGGGCGGGCCGGAGAAGACCCGGACTTCGTACTTCTACCAGAACGGCTTCACACCGTTCGGCAAGACCTGGGGCGGCGTCTTCGCCCCGACCGAGATCTGCGCACCGATCACGCCGCCATTCTGCGCCCCGGGCACCACCTACGATCCGCTCGCGACGCCGGATCCGAACGGGAACCCCTTGCCGACACCCTGCATCCAGCCGACTCCCGCCCCGACGCCGGTCCCCGTCCCAACGCCGACTCCGGGCCTGCCCGGTCCGCCCGGACCACCGGGACCGACCAAGTCACCCAAGCCGCGGCGGCGGCGTGCGGGCGGCCGCCGGCCCGCCGGGACGAGACCTCGACCGCCGATCGACCCAGGCTTCGACCGACGCCTCAGCCGAGGCTGACGATCGTGGCCCCGTCGCCGCCTTCACCCCGCCCGCCGGGACGCACCTGCCCGGTCAACGGGTGCGCCGCAGCCGCCGTCCGGACCGCATCTCGCAGGGCGCCCGTCCCGAGGCCGTGGATGATCGTCACGGCTGCCAGGCCGGCCAGCGAGGCATCCTCGAGATAGCGCTCCAGCGCCTCGAGGGCCTCCTCCACCCGGGCACCCCGGAGGTCGAGGGACGCCGGCACCGTCCAAGCCCGGGCGAGGCGGATGGCGCCGGGGGTCGACCCCGACGACGCACCCCGATGGCCGACCGGGCGTGGACCGTAGCCGGTGGCGCCAGCGCCCGCTCCCGCGAGGGCGTCCACGAGGTCGTCGACCGGGACGCGGACTCGCATTCCGCCCGATTCGAGGGTGGCCGTCCGGCCACCGCGCTCGAGAGCGGAGATGCGGCCCTCCCAGCCCCCGTTCCGGCTCCGTGCCCGCTCCCCGACCGCCCACGTCCGGGGTTCGGCATGCGCAGCCTGGACGGGCGCCTCGTTCGAGCCCGGGAGCCGCCCGACACCGGCTTCCACGCGGCCGAGGGCCTCGTCGAGGGCGGCCTCGGAGAGATGCCCACGCGCCAGCGTCGCCCGCAGCGCGGCCACCTCTCCTCGAACGTCCGCAAGCAGGCGCTGTGCATCGGCGCGGGCCGCTGCGAGCGCGTCGTCGCGCTCTCGTCGGGCGCGGCGGCGCTCGTCGTCCGCGGCACGCAGCGCAGCGGCTGCGCGGGCTTCGGTGCTCCGAGCGCGAGCCAGGGCGTCGGTCGTCTCGCCCTCGGTCTCGCGAATCTGGGCCAGCGTCGCCTCGAAGGTTCGCTGGGCCTCGCTCAGGCGGGAGCGGGCGTCGGCCACGATCTCGCCGGGCAGGCCGAGGCGCTCGGCGATGGCAAAGGCCTGCGACCCGCCCGGCAGGCCGATCGTCAGGCGGTAGGTGGGGCTGAGCGTCTCGAGGTCGAACTCGACCGCGGCGTTGGTCGCCCCGGGCGTCGTGTGGGCATAGGCCTTGAGCTCGGCGTAGTGGGTAGTGGCGGCAACCAGGGCACCTGCCCGGATGAAGTGGTCGAGGAGCGCCTGGGCAAGGGCGGAGCCCTCGGTCGGGTCGGTCCCTGCCCCGAGCTCGTCGAGGAGGACGAGGGTCCCGGCACCGGCGGACCGGACGATCCGGATGATCGACCGGAGGTGGCCCGAGAACGTCGAGAGGGACTGGGCGATCGACTGCTCGTCGCCGATGTCGGCGAGGATGTCGCGCAGAATCGGCAGGCGGCTGCCGGCCTCGGCCGGCACGTGCAGGCCCGCCTGGTGCATCAGGCTCAGCAGGCCGAGGGTTCGGAGGGTCACGGTCTTGCCGCCCGTGTTGGGGCCGGTCACAACCAGGGCGGTGAAGCCGTCGCCGAGGTGGACGTCGATCGGGACGACGCGCCCGGTGAGGCCCGGATGCCGGGCCGCCAGGAGGTGGATCTCCCGGCGATCCGTCGCCTCCGCCCGCGTCGCGTCCATGTCGGCCGCCAGCTGGGCCTTGGCCGACCAGAAGTCGAAGCGGGCGAGGGCATCCAGCGTCGCGTGGAGCGGGCCCGCGTGGGCTGCCACCAGGGCCGACAGCTCGTCGAGGATCCGGGCGATCTCCTCCTCCTCGGCCGCCTGGGCCTCGCGCCAGGCGTTGCCCAGCTCGACGACCACGAGCGGCTCGATGAAGAGCGTCTGCCCGGACCCCGACGCGTCGTGGACGATGCCCTTGACCCGGGCCTTGGCATCGGCGCGGACAGGCACGACGTAGCGGCCGTTGCGGAGCGTGACCAGCGGCTCCTGGAGGGCGCTCCCGAGCTCGGATCCGACGAGGGTGTCGAGGCGGCGGCGGAGGCGGTCGAAGGCGATCCGGACGGCGCCCCGCAGGGGCCCGAGGCGCGGCGACGCCGTGTCGAGAAGCTCGCCCGAAGGATCGAACGAGCGGGCCAGCGTCGACCGCACGGCCGGCAGGGCGTGGAGGTCCCTCGCCAGCTCGTGAAGGAGGGGTCGGCGATCCTCGGCCAGGGCGGTCCGCAGGCGGACCGCGGCCTCGATGGTCTCGCCGACCTCCAGGAAGTGGGCCGGGTCGAGGCGACCGCCGCGCGTCGCCCGATCGATCCACGGCCGGATGTCGTGAGCGCCGCCGACGCCGACCCCGGGTCGCTCGCTGAGGAGCGCCCGTGCCTGATCGGTCTCGTCGAGGCCGCGGGCCACGATCACCGGGTCGGCGCTCGGCTGCAGGGCATCGGCGAGGCGGCGGCTCGGGGGGAACGACGTGTGCGCCGCCAGCCGCTCGAGGACGAGTGGGAACTCGAGGAGCGTGATGGACCGACCGTCCATTGTCAGCCGCCCAGCCCCGGGCCCGGAGTCTCGTCGGCCTGCTCGGCCGCGTCGCCTTCGACGGGAGCCGACAGCGCGACGCTGCTGCGGTCGACTAGCCGCCAGCGCAGGCCGCTCCACGGCTCCCCGGCGTAGCCGATGCCGATCCGCGGCCCCCAGGCGACGACGGGCGGGCGGTCATCCGGCGCCGCCGGAGCCAGGAACAGCGGTCCGTTGGGGTCGCAGAGGTCCGTCCGGTCGAGCGTCCGGTCGATCGAGAAGGCGGCGCACAGGCGCCCGGGGCCGCTGGCGATCAGCGCCCGGCGCGGCGGCCGCGCAGGAGGCCCTCGGCGGGCAGCGGGCACGTCCCGGGCGGCGACCATCGCGGCCTGCCCCTCCAGCGCCTCGGCGGCGCGGACGAGCACGGCGCCGGCAGCGCCGGGTGGCCCGCTCACGACATTCAGGCAGTGATGCATCCCGTAGACAAGGTACACGTAGGCGTGCCCCGGCGGCCCGAACATGACGCTCGTCCGCGCCGTAGGGCCGGCCCGGGCATGCGAAGCGCGATCCTGGGGCCCGCCGTAGGCCTCGACCTCCACGATCCGGCCGACACGCATCGACCCGTCCGCGCCCCGACGCACCAGTCGCGCGCCGAGCAGCGCCCGGGCCGCGGCGACGGCCGAGCCGCCGAGGGCATCGCGAGGGAAGGCCGCGGGAGCCTCCCCGCCGGCCCGAACCGGGTTCAGCGGCGGAAGGCGGCGGTCACGTCCGGCGGGAAGAGGCCACCGAAGAAGAAGAGGAACGCCGGGACGATCTGGTTGCGAACGATGCTGGCCGTGCCGGAGCCCTCCAGGCCATCGTGGATCTGGCGAATGAAGGGGAACTCGTTCGCCCGCTGGGCCTGGCCGATGATCGTGAAGAAGGGGTCCGTGATCAGGTAGAACGCGGCGAGGATCAGGGCGCCCTGCAGGAGACCCAGCAGCCCGCCGAGGATCTCGTCGACGACCGGGTACTTGGCAAACAGCGGGATCGGCTTGAAGAAGAGCTGGAGGGCGATCGTCGATCCGATCGTGCCGGCCAGGAAGATCGAGCCGAAGGCGATCATGTGGTCGTAGGCCGGCGTGTACTGCGTCCAGTTCCGGCTCAGGAAGTCACCGACCGGCGTCCGGAGCTGGGCGGCGATCAGCAGTGAGATGACGATGGAGCCGATGCCCAGAAGGCGCCGGATGATCCCCTGCATGTAGCCGAGGATGAAGAGGGCGAAGAAGGCGAAGAAGACCAGCAGGTCGACGGCCTTGACGCCCGTGATGGCGGCGATGATGTCCACGCTGCTGGCTCTCCTGCTCGGGTGGCCGCCGGCCCCCGCCGTCCGACGGATCGCCACCCCGAGGCGGCCAAAGGGTAGCAGCGCGGAATCCAGCGCCGCAACCGCCAATGTGGAGCTCCGTTGCCGGCGCGAACCGGGTCAGCTGCGAATCCGGCCCCCCGCGGCCGTCGCCGCGCTCGTGACGGCAGCCATCGCCGTCTCGACCTCTGCCTCGTTCAACGTCCGGTCGGGGTCGCCGAAGGTCAGGCGGAAGGCCAGGCTGCGCTCGGAGGCGGCGAGCGGCACGCCGCGGTACACGTCGAAGAGCCGGACGTCCCGGAGCAGCGGACCCGCGTGATCGCGGATGACGGCCTCGATCTCCCCGGCCGGGCGCTCGGCCGTGACGACGATGGCGATGTCGCGGTCGACCTCCGGGTGGCGGGCCGGGGTGAGGCCGCGCGGCACTGGCAGGGATCCGGCCGCCAGGCCCCGGATGGAAAGCTCGGCGACGAGCGCCCCGCGGCTCCGCTCGTCCCACTCCCCGGCGAGCGCGGGGTGGACTTCGCCGATGGCGCCGCTGAGGGCGGGTCCGTCCGCGTCGCCGCCGACCAGCACCGTGGCGGCCCGGCCCGGGTGGAGCATCGGCTCCGTCGCCAGCGTCGCGAAGCGGGGCCGAGGCAGGCCGAGGGCGCCGGCGAGCGCCTCGACGATGCCCTTCATGTCGTCGAGGTCGGCCGCCCGGCGTTCGCGGTTCCAGGCCGGCGGGTCGAACGCACCGGCCAGGGCGATGCCGAGGCGCCACCATTCGCGAGCGTCGTCGGCCAGCCGTCCGTAGCCCTTGCCGACCTCGAAGATCGCAGCATCCTCACGGCCGCGCCGTCGGTTGGCGACGATGACCTCGACCAGGCCGCCGACGAGGTTCTGGCGCAGCAGGGCGTGGTCGGCCGAGAGCGGGTTCGTGACCCAGATGGGGTCGCCCTCCCCCGGGGTCTCGCCGGCTGCCGCCGGCGCCAGGCCGGCGAGCGTCCCCCGGACGTGGTCGCGAACGGCGAGCGGCGTGGGCCGGAAGGGCGGCATCGGCGTGGCCGGCAGCGTGGTGGGTATGCGGTCGTAGCCGTTGACGCGGGCGAGCTCCTCGATGATGTCCGCCTCCACGAGGAGGTCCCGCCGCCACGTCGGGACCAGGGCGACGAGGGCGTCGACCGCCGGGCAGGCGGCGCTGAGCGGCTTCGTGCCGGCGGCCACCGGGATCGCGACGGTCGGCACATCCGGGGCCGGGACCTCGACCTCGATCCCCACCCGCCGCAGGAGCGCCGCCTGCTCGTCAACCCCGAGGGCCAGCCCGAGCAGGCGGCCCGCACGTGCCGGCCGGAAGGCCACCCGCGCGGGATCGGGCTCCTGTGGGGCCGTGTCGACCCGGCCCGGGGCCACCGTCCCGCCGGCCCAATCGGCAAGCAGCCGGGCGGCCCGATCGGCCCCGAGGCGGGCGAGGCGCGTCTCCTGTCCCTTCTCGAAGCGGAGGCTGGCCTCGGATCGGAGGGCGTAGCGGAAGGCGGTCCGCCGGATGCTCACCGGGTCGAAGATCGCCGACTCGACGATGACGTCGATCGTCGCATCGGAGACCTCGGAGGCGGCCCCGCCCATGACCCCGGCGATGGCCAGTGGGCCCCGGGCGTCGGCGATGAGGAGCGTGTCCTGGTCGAGGTCGCGCTCGACGTGGTCGAGGGTCTGGAGGCGCTCTCCGGCCCGGGCCAGCCGGACCACGAGGCGGCCGCCCTCGACGGCCCCGGCGTCGAACGTGTGAATGGGCTTGCCGAGCTCCAGCATCACGTAGTTGGAGGCATCGACGACGTTGCTGATCGGCCGCACGCCGGCCGCGAGGAGGCGCATCTGGATGGCGTCGGGCGAGGGCCCGACGCGGACGCCGCCCACCCAGCGCCCGACGAAGCGCGGGCAGAGCACGGCATCATGGACGGTCACGGCCAGCCGATCGCCGACCGGCGCGCCCGACTCGACGACGTCGAGCAGGGGCTGGCGGAGCCCGGTTCCGGTGATGGCCGCGACCTCCCGGGCAAGGCCCACGATCGAGAGAGCGTCGCCGCGGTTGGGCTTGACGTCGACGTCGAGGACGACATCGCCGAAGAGGTCGGCGAGCGGCACGCCGAGGGGCGTGTCGGCGGGCAGGATGAGGATGCCCTCGCCGTCACCGGTCAGCTGGAGCTCGTCGCCCGAGCAGAGCATCCCGTTGCTGACGACGCCCATCTTCTCGGTCCGCTCGATCCGCCGGTTCCCGGGCAGGACTGCCCCCGGGAGGGCCACGGGGACCCGCTGGCCCGGCGCGATGTTCGTCGCGCCGCAGACGATCTCGAGCGGCGCTCCCGACCCGGTCGTCACCGTCGTGAGCGAGAGGCGGTCGGCGCGGGGGTGGCGGGCGACGGTGAGGAGCTCGCCGACGACGACGTTCCGCCACTCGGCACCGCGTCGCTCGACGCTCCGGACCTCCATGCCGAGCAGCGTGAGGCGCTCCGCCAGGGCCTCGGGCGCGAGCTCGATGTCGACGAACTCGGCCAGCCAGGACAGCGGCACCCTCATCGGAACTGGTCCAGGAATCGCAGGTCGTTGTCCATGAACAGGCGGAGGTCCGAGATCCCGTGCTTGAGCATGGAGATGCGCTCGGGGCCCATCCCGAAGGCGAAGCCCTGGTAGCGCTCCGGATCGAGGCCGCCGTACTGGAGGACGACCGGATGGACCATGCCGGCCCCCAGGATCGTCATCCAGCCGCTCCGGCCGCAGGCCGGGCAGCCCGGCCCGCCGCAGACGAGGCACTCGACGTCGAAGGCGACGCTTGGCTCCGTGAAGGGGTAGTAGCCCGGTCGGAAGCGCGTCTTCTTGCCCGTCCCGAACATCGCCTGGGCGAACTGGTCGAGGAGTCCCTTGAGATCGGCGAGCGTGGTCCCCTCGTCGACCATGAGCCCTTCGACCTGGAAGAACTCGAAGCCATGGCTGGCGTCCACCGATTCGTAGCGGAAGCAGCGCCCGGGGAGGAGCGCCCGGATGGGCGGCCGCATGGCCTGCATGACCCGGATCTGGCCCGGCGAGGTGTGCGTTCGGAGGAGGTGGCCGGGGACGTCGACGTAGAGGGTGTCCCAGAGGTCCCGGGCGGGGTGGTCGGGCGGGATGTTGAGCATCTGGAAGTTGGTCAGGTCGTCCTCGATCTCCTGGCTCTCGTGGACGACGAACCCGAACTGCTCGAAGATGCCGGCGATCTCGGCCATGGCCTGGATGCTGGGATGGAGCGAGCCGTGCCGGAGCGGCCGGCCGGGGGTGGTGACGTCCAGCCGCTCGCGCTCAAGACGAGCCGCCAACTCGGACGACGCGAGGCCGGACCGGCGGTCCGCCAGGGCCGCCTCGATGGCACCACGGACGGTGTTGGCCACGGCGCCCACGCGCGGCCGGTCGTCGGGCGGCAGCGCCCCGATGCCCCGCAGGACGCTTGTCAGCTCGCCCTTCTTGCCGAGGACGTCGACCTCGATGGCCTCGAGCGTCGCGGTGTCGGGCGCAGCCGCGACGGCCGCCAGGGCCCGGAGGCGGAGGGCGTCGAGGTCGCGGGTCAGGTCGGCGAGGTCCACGGGTCGTTCGGGGCTCCTGGGGGCGGTGGTGGGATCGTAGTGGGTCAAGCCTCGGGAATCACGAGCCCTCGAGCGTCGATGACGTCGAGGGCTCCTGCGGGGCGCGGCCGGCCGGCCGGATCAGGCGCCCTTGGCGACCTCGACGATGCGGCCAAACGTCGCCGCGTCCCGGACGGCGATGTCGGCGAGGACCTTGCGGTCCAGCTCGACGTTGGCCGCCTTCAGGCCGGCGATGAACTTGCCGTAAGCCATGCCGTGGGTGCGCGTGGCCGCGTTGATGCGGATGATCCAGAGGCCCCGGAAGTCACGCTTGCGCTGCTTGCGGTCGCGCGTCGCGTAGGCGAGGGCATGCAGGAGCGCCTCGCGCGACGCCTTGACCAGGCGGGAGCGGGTGCCCTTGCGGCCTTCAGCGTCCTGGAGGAGCCGCTTGTGCCGGGCGTGAGCGGTGACGCCGCGCTTGACTCGTGCCATGAGGTCCGGGTGCTCCTAGAGGTACGGGAGCAGGCGACGGACCTGCTTCGCATGCTCGGCCGTCAGGACCGACTTGCCGGCGTAGCGGCGGGTCCGGCGCGACGACTTGATCTCGAGGTGATGGCCCGACCAGGCGTTGACGCGAATGACCTTGCCGCTGCCGGTCACGCCGATCCGCTTCTGGGCGGCCTTGTGGCTCTTCATCTTCGGCACGGTGCCGTCACTCTCCCGTCGTTGCCGGCTCGGGGGCCGGGCTGGTTGATGCAGGTTCCTCGACCTCGGGAGCCACCGCTGCCGGAGCCACCGCTGCCGGAGCCACCGTTGCCGGAGCCACCGTTGCCGGGGCCTCCGCCGCAGGTTCCGCTCCATCCGGAGCCGCTCCCTCGGGCGCCTCGCCATCGGCGCTTCGCCCGGGCCTGGCCGGTGCGTCCTGTCCCTTGGGCTTGTGGGTCGATGCCATCGTGATGAACATCGACTTGCCCTCGAGGACCGGGGTCCGCTCCGCGATGCCGTGATCCTTGACCTGGTCCGTGAACTTGGCGATGAGGTTCCGCCCGAGCTCGGGATGCGTGAGCTCCCGTCCCCGGAACCGAACCGTCACCTTGATGCGATCGCCGTCCTCGAGGAACTCGATCGCCCGATGCACCTTTGTCTCGAAGTCACCGATGCCGATCTTGGGCGAGAGGCGAACTTCCTTGAACGTCACCGAGCGCTGCCGGCGCTTGGCTTCCTTCTCCTTCTTGGTCAGCTCGTACTTGTACTGACCGAAGTCGAGGAAGCGCGTCACCGGCGGGGAGGCCATCGGTGCGACCTCGACGAGATCGAGGCCCCGTTCCTGCGCCATCTCGAGAGCTCGTGGGGTGGGCATGATGCCCAGCTGGTTGCCCTCGTCATCGATCACCCGAACCTGTGGGATCCGGATCATCTGATTTACTCGCAGGTCTCGGCTGATGGTTGATCCTCCGTCGTTCGATTCAGACACGGACACGGCAGGGCAGAGGCCCCGTCGGCCGCCGCGGGACTATACCACGGGGTTTCCGGGCCGGGCAACGCGGCCGATCCGGCGCTGCGGACCGCCACTCGATGCCAACGATGCCAACGATGCCGCGCCTGGCACGCACGTAAACGTGCATCGTCCCCGCCTTGCCGGCTCGCCTGGCCAGGCGGATCACGATTCCTTGACTTCCAGGCGTGAGGCACTTCCCGAAGGCCCCCATACCAGTCGGGCCCGACTCGCGGCGCACGAATCCGTGCCTGACAGGCAGGGCCGCGCTCGGGTCGTGCACGAGCGGTCCCGCGACCCCACGGGTCCCGGGGCCACGGGTCCGGGGCCACGGGACTTTCTCCGCCCCGCACCGGCCCTCAGTCGGGGCGCCGGGCAGCGGTCTCGGCGGCAAGCCGGGCGGCCAGCTCCTCCCAGCCCTCGGCCGGCTGCTGCTCCCCTGCCCTGGTTCGCGGCGACGCGGTCCGGGCCTCGGCCTCGCGGTCGCCGACCACCATCATGTAGGGCACCTTCTGCTCCTGGGCGACGCGGATCTTGTTCTGCATCCGGCCGTCCGAGACGTCCACCTCAACCCGCAGGCCCCGCGCCCGCATGATGGCCGCGAACTCCCTCGATGGATCCTGGTGGCGGTCCGCGATCGGGATGATGACCGCCTGGACCGGGGCGAGCCAGAGCGGGAACGCCCCCGCGAAGTGCTCGACGAGGATCCCAATGAAGCGCTCCAACGACCCGTAGATCGCCCGGTGGATGGCGATCGGCCGCTGCTCGCTGCCCTCCTCGTCGATATACGTCAGGTCGAAGCGTTCCGGAAGCATGGTGAGGTCGGCCTGGATGGTGGCCATCTGCCACTCCCGGCCGAGGGCATCGTCGATGTAGATGTCGATCTTCGGCGCGTAGAACGTGCCGTCCTTGGGCTTGACCTTGTAGTCGCCGCCAGCCCGGTCGAGGGCGTCCTTCACGAGGGCCTCTGCCCGCTCCCAGAGCGCCGGATCGCCGATGGCCTTGTCGGGCTTGGTCGCGAAGGCGAATCGGGGCACCAGGCCTACCCATGAATAGGCCTCCCGGACTTCGCCGAGCATGGCCTCGATCTCGTCGGCCAGCTGGTCCGGCCGGACGTAGACGTGGGCGTCGTCCTGGATGAACTGCCGCACCCGGGTCAGCCCGCTGAGGGTCCCCGAGCGCTCGTTGCGGTGGAGCCGGCCGTACTCGTTGAGGCGGAGCGGCAGGTCCCGGTAGGACCGGATCTTCGAGCGGTAGATGAACGTCGACTCCGGGCAGTTCATCGGCTTGAGGGCGAAGTCGTGGTCCTCCGACTGCAGCCGGAACATGTTGGCGTCGTAGAGGTCCCAGTGCCCGGACTGCTGCCAGAGCTTCTTGTCGACGAGGATCGGGGTGCTGATCTCCTGGTAGCCACGTCGAAGCTGGAGCTCGCGCATGGCCGTCTCCAGGGTACGCCAGATGGTCTGGCCCTTGGGGTGCCAGAAGGCCGAGCCCGGGCTGACGTCGTGGAAGCTGAAGAGGTCGAGGGCGACGCCGAGGCGCCGGTGGTCGCGCTTCCTGGCCTCGGCCCGGCGCCACAGGTACTGGTCGAGGTCGTCCCCGCTGGCCCAGACAGTGCCGTAGATGCGCTGGAGCATCGGCCGCTTCTCGTCACCGCGCCAGTAGGCGCCCGCGACCGAGAGGAGCTTGAACGGCCCGATCCGGCCCGTGCTCGCCACGTGCGGACCCTTGCACAGGTCGCTGAACGTGCCGTGCTCGTAGAACGAGGTCACGGGAGGTGGCTCGCCGGCCGCCGCCGCTCGCCGCGCGAGGTCGTCCAGGATCTCGACCTTGTACGCCTGCGCCTGGCCCTCGGCGACGGCCCGGGCATCGGCGAGCGGCACCTCGCGACGAACGAAGGGGTGATCGGCGGCCACGCTCTCGCGCATGCGCGCCTCGATCGCCTCCAGGTCGGCCGGGGTGAACGGGCGGCCGAGGTCGAAGTCGTAGTAGAAGCCGTCGGCGATGGCGGGCCCGATCCCCAGCTTCGTGCCCGGGAAGAGGGCCAGGACGGCCTCGGCCATGACATGCGCCGTCGAGTGGCGCATGGCGTCGAGGTCGCTCTGGGCGCCGGCGTCGAGGAGCTCGTCCGCGGAGCCGCGTGCTGGCGCCTCGAGGACCTCCTCGTCGTGGATCGCGCCGTCCGCCATGGTCTGCCTCCTGACAAACAAGAAACCTCCCGTCCGACAGGACGAGAGGTCGATCCTCCCGCGGTTCCACCCGCCTTCGCGACGCCCGGCCTG
>JACQEH010000007.1 GCA_016200675.1 Chloroflexota bacterium
CTAGCGCCGGTGAGGGAGCGCGGGACGGCGCGCGAGGGCGGCGGATGGGGCAGCCAAACCACCATCTCCGTCGCGAGCGTGCTGGTCGCGCGACACAGGTCGTCGGATACGCGGCAGTGCCAAGCCTGCTTGCAGGACGATTGGTGCAGCAGTCGCCCCACGCCCCCGGAGGAGGCCCCCGATGCGCTCGTCAATGACCAGGTTCTGGGTCGCCCTCGCGGCCATCCTCATCGTGGGGGTCGTGGGCACGGCCTTCGTCAATTCGACGTCGCCTCGCGCCGGGGGCACCGGCGCGACCGCCTCGCCGGCCACCCCGGGAGCGACCGCGAGGGCCTCGGCTTCCATGTCCGCGGCCGCGACGCCGACCCTCGGCCCGACGGCGGGAGGGCCGGCCGTCTGCGGCCCGGCCACCCTGAACGCCCGGATCATCAGCTGGGATGGGGCGGCCGGCCACCGCATCGCCACGGTCGAGCTCAGGAACACGGGCGCCGCGACATGCATCACCAGGCTCGTCGACCGGCCGCAGCTCGTCGGCGGCGACGGGACGGTCCTCATCGAGGGCGTGACCCCGGTCAGCTCGCCCGACGTCCTCACCCTGTCCGCAAACGGGAAGGTCACGACGGCCGTCCAGGCGGGCAACTACTGTGGCCCCCCACCGATCGCCCCGGTCACGCTCGCCTTCGTCCTGTCGACCGGCGCCGGCCGGGTCCTCGCGACGCCCCTCACCCCGACCGATGTCAGCGGCGTCCCGCCGTGCAACGGGGAGCCAGGCTCGGCCGGCAGCGTGGAGATGCAACCCTGGACCCCCTGACCGATCGTCAGGGCGCCTGACGATCGACCGAGGCCCAACCGCGGCGAGGGCGAGTCCTTGGCCCCGGCGCCCGTGCGTCAGCCGAAGAGCTGCGTAAACGTAAGTCCGGTTGAGGCCATGATCCCGAAGAGCAGGCCAGCTCCGATCGCCAGCGGCGCACCGATGACGAGAAGGACGACGAGGGCAATGGCCAAGAAGGCGGTCATGGGCGGAGCGTCGTCCACATCGGCCCCCGTGTCATGACACGACGTCACCGCTGGGCGTGATTTCGCTGGCGGCGTCGACGCCGGGGCAACCGCGTCGCCGGCCGGCCTTCAGGCGATGGTCAGGATCCTCCGCGGGTTGCCGACGGTCATCTGCTCGATCTCCGCATCGGCGACCCCACGGGCCCGGAGGCGCGGCAGGAACGTCTCCTGGAGATACGTGTAGCCGTTGCCCTCGTAGTGGCGAAGCTGCTGGTTGTGGCAGACGTCCTGGCTCAGGAGGACGCGATCGCCATGGCCGCGCGACAGGAGCTCCAGGAGGAGGTCCATCACGCGCGGCTCCCCGTGGCGCTCCTGGGGGGTGAAGGACATGCCCAGGAAGTCGAACTCGATGCTCGCGCCCCGACCGATGAGCTCGAGATGGTGGTCCAGCCGGGGGTACGAATCGGCGTGTCCGATGACCACCCGCCCTGGATCCGCGCCCTCGGCCTCGAAGACCGCCAGCTGGGCGAGCCCGACGTCGCTCATCACGCCGTGGGTCGTGATCGCCAGGCCGGTCCGACGGGAAGCCCGGGCCACGGCCCGATGGACCCGTTCCTCGAGGGCCGACAGCCACGGCTTGTCGGTCCCGATCTCGCCGATGATCCCCGGCCGGACGGGCCCGGCGAGACCCTCGACCGCGATTCCCTCCTCGATCTCGACGACCAGCTCGTCGGCCAGCGAGGCCACCGAGCGGCGGTCGATCAGCGCTTCGGCCGGATAGTAGGCGCCGCGGTACCAGCCACAGCCCATGACGAGCTGCAGCCCGCTGGTCCGCGCGAGGCGGACCAGCCAGGCCGGGTCCCGACCGACCCCGTCGAGGGTGACGTCGACGAGCGCCGTGCCGCCGGCAGCCCGGAAGTGCGCCAGCTCGGCGCTGATCACGGGCTCGTCGCGGGTCAGCTCCCAGTAGTCCCAGCGGCCGGGGATCTGCCAGAGGGCGATCGCGGTGTGCTCGTGCGGGAGGGTGAAGCCGAGGGCCGCCGGGTCGACCGGCCCCAGGACGGTCTGGACATGCGGCGTTCGGGAGGCCGGCGAAGTTGCCATCGGTCGCAGTCTACGCAGCGGACCCCTGCTCCCGGGACGTTGCCGATGGGCCGAGGACGGAGTACGGGCTCGACTCGACCGTGGGCACCGCGGGCCGCTCCGGCGATGCCGCGGCGGCCAGGACGAGGGCCAGGATCTCCCGCGCCTCGTGCTCGGCGTCGGCACGCCGGAAGGCCTCGCCCTGCTCGGCGCGAATCAGGAGCATCCCGTCCAGGAGGGCCACGTACGCCCGGGCGACGGCGCCGGCATCCATCCAGCGCGGCAGCTCGCCGCGGGCGATGCCCTCCTCCAGGAGGAAGGTGCCGGCCATCACGAGCTGCTCGCGGCGGCGACGGAGCATCTCGCGCGCCGCCGGCTCCGCGTCCGCCTGAGCCCATGCCTGGACGAGGAAGTCGGCGTTGCCTGGACCGGCTGCGGACTCCTCGGCACTGTCGAAGTAGAAGCCGACGGCGATCGCCAGCCGCTCGGCCAGGCTCCGGCCGGCGCCCAGCCGGGCGGCGAGCTCGCCGAGGCCACGCCCCGAGGCGAGGTCGCAGGTCGCGAGGAAGAGGTCGTCCTTGCCCTTGAAGTACGTGTAGATGGCACCCACCGACAAGCCGCACTCGCGCACGACGTCCTGCATCGTGGCGCCGTGGAAGCCGCGGTCCCCGAAGACGCGGAGGGCCGCCGCGACGATCCGTTCCCGGACCTCCGCCTCGTGGGCTGGCGTTATGCGCGGCATCGGCCCGCGGCTTTCATGGCGAACATCGCTTCTTCATGGTACTTGTCGCCGACTGACGTATGCAAGCTCGCGGACTTGACATGGGGAATAGCCATTCTCTAAAGTAGCCGGCCTAACCATCGTCATCGGCGCCCGCGGGTGCCGTTCGTTGCCAGGAAGGGTGCGATGTTCAGCCGCTGGGGTGCGTTCGTCTATCGACGGCGCCGGATCGTCCTCCTCGCCATGCTCCTCCTCGCGGCCGGCGCTGCCCCGCTCGCGGCGGGAACGGCCGGCCAGTTGTCCTCCGGCGGCTGGCTGGACAGGAACTCCGAGTCGGCGACCGTGGCCTCGCGTCTCGAGCGCGAGTTCGGTGGCGGACGATCCGCCTTCATCGTCCTGTTCAGGTCGGATGCGCCGGGTGCCGACGCCAGAAGCGACGCCTTCCAGTCCGCGATCGCGACGACCGTCGCCGCCGTCAAGTCCGACGGCCGCGTCACGGGCGTGACCGGCTACGCGGAGACCCACGATGACCGCTTCATCAGCGTGGCAGGTGACGCCGCGTACGTGGTCATCGGCCTCAACATGACCGATGACGAGTCCGTCGGCGCGGTGGACGCCATCCACGCCAGGCTCGCCCCGCCGGCCGGCTACTCCGCGGCGATGACGGGCTTCGGGCCCATCCAGAAGGACTCCGCAGCGCTCTCCGAGAAGGACCTCCAGCGGGCCGAGACCGTCTCCCTGCCGATCGCCGCGCTCGTCCTGATCCTCGTCTTCTCCTCGATCGTCGCCGCCGGCATGCCGCTCGTCGTGGCCGGCCTGGCGATCCCCTTCTCGCTGGCGATCATCAACCTCCTCGCCCGCCAGACCGAGATGAGCATCTACGTCCTCAACATCGCGACGATGCTCGGCCTGGCCCTCGCCATCGACTACTCGCTCTTCATCACCAGCCGCTTCCGCGAGGAGCTGGCGAAGGGCCGGAGCACCGAGCAGGCGGTCACCATCGCGGTGGGGACCGCCGGCAAGGCGGTCCTCTTCTCGGGCGTCGCGGTCGCCATCGGCCTGTCCGGGCTCCTGTGGTTCCGGGCCAGTGCCCTGAGCTCGATCGGGCTCGGCGGGGCCGTCGTCGTCCTGTCGTCCGTCGTGTTCGCCTTGACCTTCCTGCCGGCCCTCCTCGGTGTCCTCGGACCGCGGGTCAACGCCCTGTCGATCGGCGGCCTTGTCCGGCGCATCCGCGGCGGGTCGAGTCCCGCCACGCCACGGCAGTCCCGCTGGGAGCGTATGGCCCTCGCCGTCATGCGCCGGCCGCTTGCCGTCCTCGTGCCCGTCCTCGTCGTCCTCTTCATCGCCGGCTCACCGTTCTTCCGGCTCCAGCAGGGCGTGCCGGACGCCAGCATCTTCCCCGCCGGCCTCTCGAGTCGCGACGCGTGGGTGGCCCTCATGCGCGAGTTCCGGGCCGGCGAGACCTCCCCCATCACGATCCTCGCCGACACCTCGCGCACGGCCACGGACACGGCCTCGATCCAGGCGGTGATGGACTACGGCGCCTCCCTCGCGAAGGTCGACGGGATCGCCCGGGTAGAGGGCCCCTTCACCCTCACCGACCCCTCGACGGGGGCCGCCATGGGCGCCGCCCAGGTGGCCCAGCTGTACGCCGCGCCGGCGGGCTCGCTGCCACCCCAGCTCGAGGCCGCCGTGGCCGCCCTCCGCAAGGCATATATCCGGAACGGCGTCGTCAGGCTCGACGCCATCAGCCCGCTCGAGCCGGCGACGCCGGCGGGCACCGCCGTCGTGCCCCGGATCCGGGCGGTGGCGGCCCCGGCCGGCGTCTCGAAGATCCAGGTCGGAGGCGTGGCCGCGATCGCCGACGACTTCCTGGCAAGCCAGAACGATCGCCTCCCGTGGGCCATCGGGACGACCCTCCTCGCCTCGGCGATCATCCTGTTCCTGCTCTTCGGGTCCCTGGCGATCCCGCTGAAGGCCGTCGTCATGACCCTCCTGTCGCTGTCGGCCAGCTTCGGCGCCCTCGTCTGGATCTTCCAGGAAGGGAACCTCCACGAGGTCCTCAACTTCAACCCGATCGGCTTCACCATCGCCGGCAACCCGATCATCATGTTCGCCGTCCTGATCGGCCTGTCGATGGACTACGAGGTCCTCCTCCTGTCGAGGATCCAGGAGTCGTACCGGCGGACCGGCGACAACACGGCCGCGGTGGCCGAGGGCCTGGCGAAGACCGCCGGGGTGATCACCGGGGCGGCGATGATCATGGTCGTCGTCTTCTCGTCCTTTGCCCTCGCCGACGTCATCACCATCAAGAGCATCGGCGTCGGCATGGCCCTCGCCGTCTTCGTCGACGCGACGATCGTCCGCGTCCTCCTGGTGCCCGCGACCATGCGCCTCCTCGGCGAGTGGAACTGGTGGGCGCCCGGTATCCTCGGACGGTTGGCGGACCGGCTCGGCTTCAGCCACGTCGAGGATGACGAGGCGCACATCCCGGAACCGGCACCCGCCACATCCTGAGCGAGGCTGAGGGATGGGCATGGACGGCGGGTCGGGCACACGTGGCGGCGGCGCGAGCGGCGGGCAGGTCGGCGGGTCGTCACCGTCCCCCATGGCCGGCGGCGTGGTCTATGGATGGCAGTGGGGTCGCGACGAGGATCGCCGGCCGGGCCTGCCCTGGATCGGCATCTTCCTCGTGGTCTTCGGTGGGCTGCTGATCCTCCAGAACGCCCTGCCGCAGTACCGGAACGTCGGCAACACCGCGGTCCTGGCGGCCGGCTTGGCGTTCCTCCTGGTGTGGCTCCTGCGGCGGGGCACCGTTGCCCTCTACTTCGGGGCGTTCCTGACCGCGGCCGCCCTGCCGGGCATGCTGCGCGGCCTCGGCTACGAGCTCGGTGCCGGCTGGGGGACGCTCTTCTTCGGGATCGCGCTGCTCTTCATCGCCCTCGTCCGGGCCACCCGCAACGGCGGCTGGGGCTGGCAGGCGATCGGCGGCGGGGCGCTCGTGCTGCTGGCGTCCTCGGAGATCGCCGTCCCGGAGGTTTCGAGCCTCGTCGTGCCGGCCCTGCTGGTCGTCTTCGGGCTGATCCTCCTGGTTCGCGGGCGCCGGTAGGCGGCGCCGCGGGCGGAGGGGCGGTCCGGGCTATCCCGTGGCCGCAGGGCTCCATGGCGTGATTGCTGCCGTCGCGGCACCGGTTGCCGCGTCGATGGCGTTCGTGACGACATCGGCGATCGTGACCAGCTCCTCGTCGGTCACCACGAACGGCGGCCCCAGGAGGATGGCGTCGCCGTCGGTGCCGTCGGCCATGCCCGTGCCGGAATAGACGAGGACCCCGGCCGCCCGGGCGCCCCGGACGATCGCCTCGGTCACCTTCGCGGTCCGCGGGAATGCCGCCCGTGTCTCGCGGTCGGCCACGATCTCGAGGCCCACCATCAGGCCGCTGCCGCGGATCTCGCCGAGGTGCGGATGCTTCGCCAGCCGGGTTCGGAGCAGGGCCTGGAGATGGTCGCCCTTGCTCGCGCTCGCCGCGACGAGGGACTCCGCCTCGAGGATTCCCAGGACCTCGCGGGCGACCGCCGCGCCGACCACGTGGTGGGAATAGGTGAAGCCGTGCGTGAATCCGCCGGCCTCGACGATCGCATCGTGGATGGTCCCGCTGGCGGCCGCGAAGCCGAACGGCCAATAGCCGGATGTGGCGCCCTTGGCGGCGACGAGGATGTCCGGCCGGGTGCCCCAGTGATCGACGCCGAACCAGCGGCCCGTCCGCCCGAAGCCGGTCATGACCTCATCGGCGATGACGAGCACGCCGTGCCGCCGGCAGACCTCTGCGATGGCCGGCCAGTAGCCGTCGGGCGGAACGGCTGCGGCGAGCGTCGCACCGACGATCGGCTCGGCCACGAAGGCGGCGACCGTGCCGGGCTCGGCGGCGAGGATGGCTCGCTCGAGCTCGTCGGCGAGCTCTGCCGCGTCCCCGAGCGCATTCGCACCCGCTTCACCGGCGCGGTACGGATAGGCGGCCGACACGTGGCGGAAGCGGCCCAGCCAGCCCTCGTAAGGACGGCGGAGGGGCTTCCGGCCCGAGAGGTCGAGGGCGCCGAGGGTGTTGCCGTGGTAGCTGGACCAGCGGGCGAAGACGATCCAGCGATCCCTCTCTCCGCGAGCCAGGTGGTAGGCACGGGCCAGCTTGAGGGCCGTCTCGATCGCCTCAGAGCCGCCGCTGACCGGGTAGAGGTACGGATCGTCGACCGGCAGGCGGGGCCCGACCTCGGCCGCATAGGCCTCCATCGACGCGGTCGTGAAGGCGCTCCCGTGGGCGTAGCTCAGCCGGCCGGCCTGGTCGGCCATGACCGCGGCGATCGACGACCGGCCGTGGCCGACGTTGACGACGATCGCTCCGCCGGCGGCATCGAGATACGCCTTGCCGCTGGAGTCCCAGATCGTGGTGCCCTCGGCGCGGACCGCCAGCGGCGGGCTCGGGTCGAGCGAGCGCCGGAAGACCTTCCCGATCATGCGGCGGCACC
>JACQEH010000120.1 GCA_016200675.1 Chloroflexota bacterium
CTCGGCGATCGCCTCGTCGAGCTTGCCCGGCACCTGGAGGTTCTCGGCGAACTCAATCGAGGCGATGACAACCAGGACCGCGCCCGCGAGGGCGATGGCCACGAGGCCGCCGATCGACGCCGCGCTCACTGCCGGCGCCGCCGCGACGGCCGCGGCCCCTATCGCGGTCGTCGCTGTCAGGCCGGCCGAGAAGGCGAAGGCCGAGAAGGCCACCCCGGCAGCGGTCGCGATGCCCCAGGCGGCGATGCCCGCCGCAGCCGCCGCCACCAGGCCTCCGAGGGCACCGAGGGCGATCGCGAGATCCTTGCTCGCCTTCAGGGCATCGGCGCCGAAGGGCCCGAGCTTGTCGGTGTAGCGGTAGTAGGTCGCGTATTCAGTGAACTGCTCGGCCGTTGGCGAGAAGTTGAAGTCGACGGCAACCGCCGGTGCACCGAGGCAGTTCGGGGATCGCGGGACGGCCGCGAAGCCGGGCGGGACCGACCAGTTGCAGCCGCCGCTCCGCGCCCAGGCATCGTATTCCTGCTTCGCCCGCTGCGCGATGGCGAGGCGCTCGGCCTTGATCAGGCGGGCCACGCGGTCGTAGGCGACCTTGTCGGCCTGGGTGCGCTCGCTCGCCGGCTTGTCGATGATGGCGACGAGGTTGGCGAGGATCATGGCCTTGATCTCGGCGCGATCCCATGTCTTCATGCGCCCCGGGTCAACCGGGACCGCGTGAAGGGTTGCCAGCTCGGCGATGGCCATGTCCTGGAGCGGCCGCCATGCGGCCCAGCTGTCGTTCGTTCGGATGATATCGAGAAAGCCCGGCTCGCCACCGGGCGGGCAGGGAATCTGCCCGCAGATGACGATCGGGGCTGAATCCTCGCCGAGCTTGCTGCCGGTGGACAGGCTCCCGTCGTCGCAGAGCGCGTTAAAGCACCCGGCGGGGATGTCGAACACCAGGCTGACGCCGCTGAGGTCGAGGTTATCGGCCTGGGCGTTCTCCGCACGCGGGGCTCTAAGGATGACGCCCGCGGTCAGGACGAAGACGAGCAGCGCGACCAGCTCCGTCCGGTACCGGAGTCTTCGGCCCTTGAGGACGAGCTCCTTCCGACTCACGATCGTTCCTCCCTCTCCCTCAGCCGTTGGTACCCGCAGCGGACGGGAACGTTCCCAGCTCGGACCCATGGCTGACTGGCCCGCGCCGGGTGTACGTGTTCGCGCGATCCGGGCGTCACGGCGTTGCCCGACCTCGACGACTTCGGTCTGGTCCTCGCCGGCGGCAACGGCGACAGCGCCAGAACGGGTAGGGATATCCTCGCCGCCGTCGGACCTGGTATCGGCGTCAGGGCAGCATGGATCGCCACCCCGCCCGTGACGAGATCGTCGGTCGGCGAGCCCTCCTGGCCCGCGGAACGCAGAACCGCGGCGAGCACGACCTCCTCGTGCGCCCATGTGCGCGTCCCCGTCGCGCTCCGGCCGTAGCGCCCGGCCGGACTCCTCAGGCTACGCGGCGCCGGCTGCCGCGACCTCCCTCAGATGCCGTCGCTCTCGCGACCCATCCCGCCCGATCCGGCTCCCGGCGCGGACATCGGACTCTACGGCAAATCCGGGCGCGCGAATAGGGGTCAGCGAGCCGACACGGCCTCGGAATCTCCGCCGATCAATTGTTCGTGCAGGAGCGCCTCGCACTCGCTCGGGCCGATCGCGATGACCTTGTCGCCGACCTTGAGGGTCATGTCGGGCCGGAGCGGCGTGGCGATGCCGTCCCGGACGACCGCGAACAGCGAGCAGCCCTGCGGCATGGAGATGTCGCCGACGGCCCTGCCGATGGCCGGGGAGCCGCTCTGGAGGTGGGCCTCGATGATCTCCAGCTCCCCTTCGCCGAGGGCGGCCAGGTGGAGCAGCTCATGGACGGGGATGTCCTGCTCGATGGCGCCCAGGATCATCCGGGTGGGGCTGATGATCTCGTCGACGCCGAGGTGCCGGAAGAGATCCTCGTTCTTGGGATTGTTGACCCGGGCGATCGTCCGCGGGACGTCGAAGTGGTGCTTGGCCATCTGGCAGATGACGAGGTTGTCCTCGTCATCGCCCGTGACGGCGGCCACGATGTTGGCCCGCGCGCATCCGGCCTGCCCGAGGTACTTGCCCTCGCAGCCGTCGTGGGCCACCACGATCGAGCCGATCTCGTCGGCGATCTGGTCGGCTCGCGCCCGGTCCTTCTCCATGACGACGACTTCGTGACCCGACTCGATCAGCTCCTTGGCCAGGTAGTAGCCGACCTTGCCGCCGCCGACAACCAGCACGAACATCGCTCAGGCCCCCTGTCCGGCCGGGCCGGCCACGACGGACGCGGCAAGCGGCGCGTGGTCCACGCCGCCGTGGTGGCTGCCGGTCGGGGCGATGACGCCCGGCACGCCCAGCGCGCCGAGGCCGATGAAGTCGCTGATCGCGTCGGCCTGCATCGTGGTCCGGCACATGGTGGCGATGCCCAGCTCGGCGTAGGCCGCCGCCCGGACGGGGTCGTTGATCTTGGCCACGACCTTGGCGATGCCGAGCTTCTCGGTGGCCAGCTGGGCCGCCATGATGTTGCGGTTGTCGCCCTCGGTCAGGGCCAGGAAGACGTCGGCGTCGCCGGCCCCCGCGCGTCGGAGGGTGTCCTCGTCCGTCCCGTCGCCGCGAATGGCCGTGCCCCGGAATTCGCCGGGCAGGCGGTCGAAGGCGCGGGTCGAGACGTCGAGCACGACCACGTTGTGGCCGTCGGCGTCGTATGCCTCGGCCAGGACCGAGCCGACCCGGCCCGAGCCCACGATGACGATCTTCACGATGCTTCCTCGGTGATGGGGTCGCGCACGACCCAGACGGCGCATGGCGCGTTCTTCAGGACATAGGGAATGGTCCGGCCGATCGCGAAATCGCCACCGAACCGCTTGCGATACGGCAAGCCCAGGACGAGGAGGTCGGCCGAGCGCTCCGTCGCCTCGTCCACCAGCGCTGCGCCCACGTCGCGGGCCTGAAGGAGGATGGGCTCGAGCCGCATCTTCGATTCCTCGGCCGTCGCCTCCGCAAGGTCCAGGATCTGCTGGGCCTCCTCGGAGCGCCCGGCGATGTCGGCATCGAGGGGCAGCGACCAGCCGATCTCGACGACGTGGACGGCCACGATGTCGGCCTTGACGGGTCGCCCGAGCTCGCTCACGAGCTGGACGATGCGGGCGTCGGCAGGACCCCCGGCGAGGGCGATGACCGCGCGCCGGAAGACGATCTGATGAGGTTCGGACACCGGTCTGGTCGACCGCCTTGGGCTGCTGGGGACTGCGGGTCCCACACGATTCCGGGCCCGTCCGGGGCCGCCGCGGCGGTCACGATACCACCGTGGCCCGTCGCCCCGGGGTGTCAGCCGCCCGATGTGCCGGGCAGCCTGCCGGGTTCGAACGCCTCCGGGTCCTCACGCCGGTAGGGCACGTTCACGACCACGGTGTGGGGCCGGCCCAGGAGCATCGTCCGGAGGCGCCGCGCCGACTGGTTGTAGAGGAGGCGTTCCCACCAGCTCTTGGCCACGTACTCGGGGATGACGACGAACGTAATCGGCGCCGGCTTGCCGGCCGGCCAGGCGGTATCGAGGACGTCGAGGTAGGCGATGAGCGGTCCGGCCAGGGCCCGGTACGGCGACTCGATGACGACGAGGGGAACGCCCGGCACCTGGCGCTCCCAGCCGACCCGGACGGCCTCCACGGCCTGCGGGTCCTCGAAGATGAAGACCGCCCGGACGTCGTCGGAGATGGAACGGCCGACGTTGACCGCCTGGATCACGGCCCGGTTGATGCCCGGGACCGGGACGATCACGCGCTCCTCGCGCGCCGGTGCCTGGGCCACGAACTCCGGCCGGACGCTCAGTTCCCGCGCGCTCCGGGCGTACTGGCGGTGGATGAAGAGCATCATCAGGACGAGCGTCGGGATGAGGATGACCACCAGATACGCCCCGTCGAAGAACTTGACGCCGGCAACGACGACCAGGACGACGCCGGTCAGGATCGCGCCGATGGCGTTGATCGTCGCCCGCCAGGCCCAGCCCGAGGAGCGTTCGTTGAACCAGTGCCGGACCATTCCGGCCTGCGACAGGGTGAAGCAGAGGAACACGCCGACCGAATAGAGCGGGATGAGGGCGTGCGTCTCGCCGCCGAAGAGCGCCAGCAGGCCGGCCGCGATCGCCGCCAGCAGCACGATCCCCCAGGAGAAGGCCAGCCGGTCGCCCCGGAAGCTGAACTGGCGGGGCATGTAGCCGTCCTCGGCGAGCAGCGCCGCGAGGCGCGGGAAGGCGTTGAAGCTGGTGTTCGCGGCGAGGAACAGGATGAGAGCCGTCGCTCCCTGGAAGGCATAGAAGAGCGGGGAGTTCGCACCGAAGACGACGGTCGCCACGAGGGCCACGACGGTCTGGCCGCCCTCACGGGTCGGCAGGATCCCGAAGCCGTCGGCGACGACGGTGATACCGATGAACAGGACGCCGAGGAGGACGGCCATCGCCACCAGGGTGTTGGCCGCGTTCTTCGACTCCGGCGGCTTGAAGGCCGGCACGCCGTTGGCCACGGCCTCCGTCCCGGTCAGGGCGACGGACCCCGAGGCGAAGGCCTTGAGGAGCAGGAAGAGGCCGAACTCCTGCGTCCCGAACGGCGCCGCGTCTGCCTGGCTGACGTCGACGGCCGTCCCGGTCACGACCCGGAAGACGCCGACGCCGACCATGAGGAGGGCCAGGCCGAGGAAGAGGTAGGTGGGGACGGCGAAGATGTTGCCCGACTCCCGGAGGCCCCGGAGGTTCGCGATCGTGATCAGCGCGATCGCCAGGACCGCCACCCCGACGCGGATGTCGAAGATCGACGGGAAGACGGAATACGTCTGGGCGATCGCCGAGGCCGTCGAGACGGCGACGGTCATGACGTAGTCGATGAGAAGCCCGGCGGCAGCGACCAGCGAGGCAAGGGACCCGATGTTCTCCCTGGCGACCGCGTACGCGCCGCCACCGTTCGGGTAGGCGCGGCAGACCTGCCGGTAGGAGAGGGCGACCACCGCCAGGAGGACGGAGATGGCGATGGCGATCTGGATCGAGACGAGGATCGCGGCCGAGCCCGCCAGGACCAGGACCCGCAGGATCTCCTCGGTCGCGTAGGCCGAGGACGAGATGGCGTCGGAGCTGAAGATCGCCAGGGCCTGCTTCTTGGGCAGGCGCTCGGTCGCCTCCTCCTCCATCGCCAGGGGCCGCCCGAAGAGGAACGCCCGGACACGCGCGAACAGGCGCCCGCTCGGGGTGGTGGCGGCGCTGGCCGCGGCCTTCGCGACCAGCTGGCCGGGACCCGCATAGCGGAAGTACGGGGCGTGCGGGCGCTCCACCCGGACTCGGCGGTCCGCCAGCTTGCGGCCGCGCTGGGGCTGCCCGCCTCCGGTCATGCGCCTCCCTGTTCCGCGCGGCGCGCGATCGAGTGGTTATACCGCAAGTGGTCCGACGGGCGCTGTCCCATCGGTTTCAGTAGCCGACGGCGAGGCGGGCGACGAGCCCGGCCGGCAGGCCTGCGTCACGCATCGCGGCCTGGACCGGCGCGACGTCATAGGACACCCTGTGCCAGGTGACCAGGTCGGCGTCCGTGTCCAGGATCATGAAGGCCGCCCGGACGTCACCGTCGCGCGGCTGGCCGACGCTGCCGGGGTTGACGAGGGCCCGCCGGCCGCGAAGCTCGAGGACCGAGCCGGCGCTGGGGCTCACCACCTCGATGACGCCATCGTCCTCCAGCCAGGCCATCGGCAGGTGGGTGTGGCCGTGGAGTCCGAGGCGGGTCGGCATGACGGCGAGGTTGGCCCGCGCGACCGGGATCGAGGTCACGTACTCCCAGATCGGATCCCGGGGGCTGCCGTGAACGAGCGTCCGCTCGCCGTCGACGATCGTGGGCTTCAGGGCGCCGAGCCAGGCCCGTGTCCGGGGGCTGATCGCCGATCGGGTCCACTCCATCGCCCGCCGCGCGTCGGGGTTGAACCAGTCGATCTCCGGGCCGCCCAGCGCGGCGGCATCGTGGTTGCCGAGGCAGCCGATCGCGCCGAGTCCGGCGAGCCGCTCGACCACCAGGTCCGGATCCGGTCCATAGCCGACGACATCACCGAGATGCCACCAGCCGTCGACCGGTCCGGCGGCCTCGATGATGGCATTGAGCGCCCCGAGGTTCGCGTGGACGTCGGAGATGACCGCGATTCGCATGGTCCGCCAGCGTAGCAGGGGGCCGCCCATCGTCGGTCACCGGCCGAGCTGGGGCGCACCTCGTCGCGCGTCACCAGGGTCGGCGCGCCCGGGCGGCAGGGTCCCGCGGGAAGCCCCCGGGCGTCCGGGCCACCTTTCGAACGACCACGATGCCGTGGCCGTCCAGCCCCGCCGCTGCCCCGACGGCGGGCGGGTGGGGATGCCAGCGGGGGACGGATCCGCCAAGGACGGCCGCTGCCCGGGCGCCGGCGGCGACCTCATCCCGGATGTCGCCCCGCTTCCAGGCGAGGAGGCGGCCGCCCGGCCCGAGGAGGGCGAGGCCCAGCTCGACGAGATCGGCGAGGCTGCCCACGGCCCGTGCCGTCACGACGTCCCAGGCGCCCGGGACGAGGGTCTCGGCCCGGGCCCCGACGACGCCGACCCGGCCCCCGACGCCGACCCTGCCTGCGCCCACACCGGTCCGCCCGCCGGCGAGCCGGTCCGGCGCACCGAGTCCGAGAGCCTCGATGGCGGTCCCCAGGAAGGCCGCCTTCTTGCCGACCGATTCGACGAGGGTCACGCGCGCGTCCGGGAGTGCCGCCGCCAGGGCCAGGCCCGGGAAGCCGCCGCCGCTGCCGAGGTCCAGCAGCGTGGCATGCGGCATGCCGGCCAGGAGCGGCAGGGCCGCGAGGCTGTCGGCCACGTGGAGGCGGGCCACGGCAGACGGTTCGGTGATCGCCGTCAGGTTGATTGCCGCGTTCCAGGCCAGGAGGAGCCGGACGTGACCCTCAATGATCGCGTGGGCCCTGTCGTCGAGGGCCAGGCCGCCCGTCTCGAGGGCGGCCACGACCGGCGAGAGGGCAGCCAAGAACGCCGGCGGAAGATCGGGGAGTCCCTCGACGTGCGTCGGGAGCGGTTCTCGCTGGCGGTTCAGACGTTCCTCCCCCGAGGGGGGCGCTTCGACCGCCACGGAGAGCCGCCCCCGGCGACGCCGTGTCATGCGCGCCGCGGCCTCGGTCTCTCGTCCTGCGCTCCGTGTCGCGGCCGGGTTTCCCCTGGCCCGTCACGCACAACGCTCCCCGTGCCGTTCCGGTGCGGAAGCAGGACGGTAGGAGCCCGTCGGGGCTGCGTCAACCGGGTTATCCACGGCGATTCTCGATCGCGGGCCCGGGCCGGTGGATAAGTCGACGCAGGCGGTCTCGGCGGTCGGGTCGGGCGCGGCCGACGGTCGGGCCCCACCCCGGAGCGTTGCCGGCGTGGCCGGCGGTCGGGTCTTGCGCTGCCGGCGGTCGGCCCTCAGCCCTTGGCGGTGCCCCGGACCGGGCGGCCGAGGGTTCGCCGGACGACGTCGACGACCTCCTCGACGTAGCGCTCCGAGTCACCGTGCTCTGCCGCGGTCCGGACGCAGCCCTGGACGTGGTCCTCGAGGACGAGGATGGCCAGCGAGTCCACCGCCGCCCGCAGGGCGGAGGTCTGCTGGAGGATGTCGACGCAGTACTCCTCGCGCTCGATCATCCGGGCGATGCCTCGCACCTGGCCCTCGATCCGGGCAAGGCGCCTGACGAGCTGAGCCTTGTCCTTCGAGTAGCTGTGGCGGAAGGTCTCGGCTCCGTGGCCGCCAAGGTCGTGGCTGGTGGTCATCCTGGATCAGCTCTCCCGGGGGCGCCGGATGGCCGGCAGCCTCGAGCCCGGATGATACCCCCTGGGGGTATCCATCACAAGGGTGATGCCTCGCCGCCGTTCGATCGTCGGACCCGCTACACTCCCGATGGATGGACCCCCGCGACCTCCTCGGCGCGTTCCCGGACGGGATGGCCTGCACCGTCTGCGACGAGGTCGTCCCCGCCGCACGGATCCACCTCCTGGCCCGCCGCGACGACATCGCCTTCGTCCAGATCGATTGCCCCGCCTGCCGGAGCACCTCGCTCGGGTTCCTCGGCGCCGAGGCGTTCGGGTCGGGCGCCGACGACCACGGGCCGGCCGAGCCGGTCGATGCGGACGACGTGATCGAGATGCACGAGCTGCTCTCGACATGGGACGGCGACCTGCGCTCGCTCCTTGCCGGATCGTCGGCCCGACCATTGCGAGGCGAGCCATCGACGCCCCCGCGATGACCGCCTTCGGCGCCCAGCCGGCCGATCGGCCGGCTCGCGGCGTCATTCCGCCGGTTGCCGCGACCGACCCACGTGCCGGCGCAGGAGCGATCGACGACCAGATGGGCGTGATCGGCCCCGTCGGCGTCGATGCCCATGGCCGGCCCTGGCCGGTCTTCGCCCACGGCAGCGAGGCCGAGATGGCCCGCATCCTCGACTTCTACGCGGTTCGCTGGGACTACGAGCCGACCACCTTCCCGATCCTCTGGAATCTCGACGGCGAGGTCGTGGAGAGCTTCTCGCCGGACTTCTACCTGCCCGAGCTCGACCTCTACCTGGAGATGACGACCCTCAAGCAGCGCCTCGTGCGGAAGAAGAACCGCAAGCTGCGCCGCCTCCGGGAGCTGTACCCGGATGTCCGGATCAAGCTCTTCTACGCCCGCGACTTCCGGGCGATGATGCTCAAGTACGGGCGGCTTGCCCTGGCCGACTCGCTCTCGGGCACGCTCGGCCAGGTGATCCCGGAGCGCGCGCGCATCGAGGCCGGCCCGGTCCTCGAGCCCAGCCCGGAGGCGGGGTCGACCCTGCCCGAGCTCGCTGCCGGCCGGCGGCGGGTCCGGGCCTCGAAGGCAGTGCCGGCCACCCTGGAGGCGCGCGTCGATCGATGAGGGTTCCCACGGATCTCCAGGCGGACATCGGCGAGGTCCTCCTCGACGAAGAGGCGATCCAGGCGCGCATCCGCGAGCTGGGTGCCCAGATCAGCGTCGACTACGCCGGCCGCCAGCTGACCCTGGTCAGCGTCCTGAAGGGCTCCCTGCCGTTCATGGCCGACCTGATGCGCTCGATCACCCTGCCCCTCCGGATCGACCTCATGGAGGTCTCCTCGTACGGCGGCGCGACGACCGAGTCGTCCGGCCTGGTCCGGATCCTCAAGGACCTCTCGGCGAGCATCGAGGGTGAGGACGTCCTGATCTGCGAGGACATCATCGACACCGGCCTGACCCTCAACTACCTCATCCGCTACCTGGGCGGCAAGAAGCCGGCGTCGCTCCGGATCTGCACCCTCCTGGACAAGCCGGCACGCCGGCTCGTCGAGATCCCGGTCGACTATACGGGGTTCACGATCCCCGACCAGTTCGTGGTTGGCTACGGGCTGGACTTCGGCGAGCTCTACCGGAACCTCCGCTTTGTGGGGGTCCTGAAGCCCGAGGTCTACGCGACGCCCGAATGAGCTCCCACCGCCGCCCGGTCGGCCGGGCCCGAATCCTCGCCGCCCTCGGGGCCGTGGTCGTCCTGGTCGGCTGCGTCCTGCGCTGGTGGAGCGTCGGTGGGGCGAGCGGATTGCCCGAGCTGGGCGGCAACGCCTTCGAAGGGATGGGCATCATCGTCTTCGCCGCCGCCCTTGCGACGATCGCGGTCGTGACCCTGCCGTACGCCACGGATCGGCCCGTCGGGGGCGACCGCTGGCCGGCCTATGCGCTCCTGGCCAGCCTCGGCTGGCTGGCCTTCCTCGTCCGGATCATCGACCTCGCGATCCTGCGGGCCTTCTCGTTCCACCAGCCGACCGAGATCTTCACGAATGGCCCAGGCCTGTGGGTCACCGGTATCGGCCTGGCCGTCATGTCCCGGGCGGCGTTCGAGATCTACCGGGAGCCGGCGAGCCGCTGAACCCTGGCCGGGCGTCGTGGCGCGACTCGCGCCGCTACCCGGGGCAGCGCGTATGTGCAGCCCGGCTCGCCCGGCGCGCCCCGAGCCGGACCTCCATCAGTCCTCGCCGAGGTAGGCCTTCCGGACCGTCTCGTTGCTCATGACGTCCTTCGCCGGACCGGCGAGGACGACGCGACCCGTCTGGAGGACGTAGGCCCGATGCGCGATCGAGAGCGCCTGGAGGGCGTTCTGCTCGACGAGCAGGACCGTGGTGCCCTGGCTGTTGATCTCCCGGATGATGGCGAAGATCTGCTGGACCAGGATGGGCGACAGGCCGAGCGACGGCTCGTCCAGGAGGAGCAGGCGCGGGTGGGACATCAGGGCTCGCCCGATTGCGAGCATCTGCTGCTCACCGCCGGAGAGGGTCCCCCCGAGCTGGTGGCTCCGTTCCCGGAGGCGCGGGAAGAGGGTCATGACCCGCTCGAGGTCCGGCGGAATCGTGGGCGTCTCACGGGTGAACGCGCCCATCATCAGGTTCTCCAGGACCGACATCCGGCTGAAGATTCGGCGGCCCTCCGGGGCGTGGCCGATGCCGCGCCGGACGAGGAGGTGGGCCGGCGTCCTGGAGACGTCGGTGCCCTCGAACCGAACGGTCCCGTGGCGCGGGTGGAGGAGGCCGCTGATCGTCTTCAGCGTCGTCGTCTTGCCGGCGCCGTTGGCCCCGATGAGGGTGACGATCTCGCCCTCGGCCACGGACAGGTCGACGCCCTGGAGGGCGTGGATCTGGCCGTAGTAGGTGTTGACCTCCTCGAGGACGAGCATGGGCTCGCCGGCGACCGAAGCCGCGGTGCCCGTAATCGTGGATGCAGCGATCGGGGCGGTCATTCGGCCGGTGCTCCCAGGTAGGCTTCGATGACCTTCGGGTCTCGCCGGATCTCCTCCGGCGTGCCCTCGGCGATCTTCTCGCCGTGGTCCAGGACGGTGACCCGGTCGCTGATGCCCATCACGACCTTCATGTCGTGCTCGATCAGGAGGATGGTCAGGCCCAGGTCACGACGGAGGCGGCCGATGAGGGCCGTCAGGCCGGCGGTCTCGTTGGGGTTCATGCCCGCCGTCGGCTCGTCCAGCAGCAGGAGGACCGGGTTGGAGGCGAGGGCCCGGGCGATCTCGAGGCGACGCTGGTCGCCATAGGGCAGGTTCTTGGCCAGGTTGGCGCCCTCGCCCCTGAGGCCCACGAGCTCGAGGAGCTCTTCGGCCCGGGCCCGCGAAAACGCCTCCTCGTGGCGGTTGCGGGGCGTCGAGAGGAGGGCGTCGTACCAGCCCGCGCGGAGCCGGGAATGCATCCCGACCTGCACGTTCTCGAGGGCCGTCATGTTCTGGAAGAGGCGGATGTTCTGGAACGTCCGGCCAAGCCCGGCCACGACCATGTCGTTGGGACGGGCGCTCCGGAAGATCCCGAAGCGGGCGAGGAAGCGCTGGTAGGCCGGCCCGCGGGCAACGCCCGTGACCAGCGAGGCCAGCAGGGCGAGGATGGTGATGAAGATGCCGAGGATGACCGTTCCCTGGGGCGCACCGGCGACGCCGATGAGGGCGGTCAGGATCCCGAGGACGGCCGGGATCGCCACCCACAGGACCGGCTCCATCCAGGCCCGCCGGGCGTGGGCGATCATGGTCAGGTCCCGGAACTCGATCGCACCGTCGGTGGGGTCGTAGATCCCGGCGATGATGTTGAAGAAGGTCGTCTTGCCGGCCCCGTTCGGACCGATGAGGCTGACGATGCTCTTCTCGGGGATGGTGAAGTCGATGGCGTTGACGGCGACGAGGCCGCCGAAGCGCTTGGTGACCTTCTTCGCCCGGAGGACCTCGGCGGCGGCGGTCATCGGTCGTGCCCCGGGACGTCTTCGCCGGCGGCTTCGTTGAAGGTCTCGTCGGCGCCGGGCGTCTCGCCCATCGATCCGATCACGCCGGGCTCGTCGATCGGGCCCTCGAGCTCGTCGGCGATATGCAGCTCGCGCCGCCGCCGCTGGCTCGGGAAGAGGCCTTCGGGTCTGAATAGCATCATGAGGACCAGGGCGATGCCGAAGAGCAGGTACTGGTAGTCGAGGAAGTTGACCTTCGTCAGGAACGGGACGTTGAGGTTCTCCACGATGCCGTTGAGCTGCTTCAGCAGCACGATCTGGATCAGGTAGACCACGAAGGCACCGGCAGCCACGCCCCAGATGTTGCCCATGCCGCCGAGGATGACCATGGCCAGGACCGAGAAGGAGACCGCGAACAGGAACTGCTCGGGCGAGACGATCGTGAGCTTCGAGGCGTTGAAGACGCCGGCGAATCCAGCGGTCGTGGCCCCGATGGCGAAGGCCAGGAGCTTGGTGGTGACGGTGTTGATCCCGTTGGCCGCGGCGGCCAGCTCGTCCTCGCGGATGGCGTTCCACGCCCGACCGATTCGTGAGTCCTGCATTCGATAGAGCAGGATCATGGCCAGGGTCACGATCATCACCGACAGGATGTAGTAGGCGAAGGGCGAGAGCGGGGTGAACTCCCCGAGGAGCGGCAATGGCTCGGGTCGGAAGATGCCGCCGATGCCGTTCGTGCCCTCGGTCCACTTGTCGAGGTTCAGGAACATGATCGGGACGATCTCGCCGAAGCCGAGGGTCATGATCGCCAGGTAGTCGCCCCGGAGACGGAGGGTCGGGGCCCCAAGGGCGATGCCGAAGACCGCGGCCACCGCCGCGCCGACGGCGAGCATCGGCAGGAACGGCAGGTTCTGGTGGGAGAACGGCGAGTTCGAGTACGCGTACGTATAGGACCCGATGGCGAAGAAGGCCGCGTAGCCGAGGTCGAGCAGGCCGGCCAGGCCGACGACGACGTTGAGGCCCATGGCCAGAAGGATGAACACGCCGGCGTTGGCGAAGGTGTCGTACCAGGCGTCACTCCGCTGGATGAACGAGAGCGGCGGGACCTGCGGCAGCAGGATCATCGCGACGGTGATGAGGACCATCGAGGCGATGATCGTGGCCGAGCGATGGAGATGGGCGAAGGCCTGGAGCCGGGCCCGAGGCGAAGACGGCCCGGTAGTCGGTCGGGCCGAGGTCATGGCGGTCATGCGCGATCACCCGTGAGCTGGCCGAGGATGCCGGTCGGCTTGAAGAGCAGGACGAGGGTCAGGATCACGAAGACGAGGAACTCCGACCATCGCGAGTAGCCGAGCGAGGCCGCCCCGTTCTCGATGAAGCCGATGATGAAGCCGCCGATGACGGCGCCGGTGATGTTGCCGATGCCGCCGAGGACGGCGGCCGTGAAGGCCTTCAGGCCGGAGTTGAAGCCGAGGTCGAAGCGGACGAAGCCGAAGCGGAGCCCCCAGACCAGGCCGGCCGCGGCGGCGAGCACGCCGCCGATCAGGAAGGTCAGCGAGATCGTCTGGTTGGCGTCCACGCCCATCAGGGCGGACGCCTCCTGGTCCTGGGCCGTCGCCCGCATCGCCCGTCCGAGCCGCGTTCGGGACACGAACGCCTGGAGGGCGAGCATGAGGAGCATGGCCAGGACGAAGATGAAGATCGAGAGGATCGAGACCTGCGCGCCGCCGATCGGGATCGTCCAGTCCAGGGGGAAGATCTGGGGCGACTTGCGATCGCCGGATCCGGCAATGGTCAGGGCGACGTTCTGCAGGATGAACGAGACGCCGACGGCCGTGATCAGGGGGGCCAGGCGGGGGGCGTGTCGGAGCGGGCGATACACGGCCCGCTCGATGCCGACGTTCAGGAGCCCGATGATCGGCATCGTGAAAACGAGCGCCCCGAGCAGGAGGACGATCAGGAGCGGGATGTTCGTCACCGCGTCGTTGTTGCCGGTGATCCCCGCGATGAACACGGTGGCGAGGAACGCCCCGAGCATGAAGATGTCGCCGTGGGCGAAGTTGATCAGCTCGATGATCCCATAGACCATCGTGTAGCCGAGGGCGATGAGGGCGTAGATCGCCCCGATCGACAGGGCGTTGACGGTCTGCTGGAGGGCCTCCGGGAAGGCGTTCGCGACGGTCCGGCCGCCGAGCCCGAACAGGAGCACCCACAGGATCAGCATGTAGGCCACGACCGCGACGACCGCGATCACGGTCATCCGGATGCCCCGGGACAGGGGGTTTGGTTGCGCGGCGGGCGAGGCGATCGCAGTCACGACGTCGACCTCAGGATGCGGGGCGGTGGAACTCGGTCGGATTTAGGAAGAGGCCGGGGATCGCGTTGATCCCCGGCCTCGCCACTTGGGCGCGTAGCGGCTACTTCTGGGCCGCGTCGACCTGGGTCTCGTACTTCCAGTCGCCCTTGCCCTTGGCAGCGGCGGGGTCGAACGAGTAGATCGAAACGATCAGCTGGCTGGTGTCGCCGTTGGCGTCGAACTTGACCTTGCCGACGTCGAGCGTGTACTCGTACGTGGTGTCGGTCCCGGCGACGCGGACTGCCTCGCGGAGCGCGGCACTGTCCTTCGGGTTGGTCTTGGCGGCGCGGGCCAGCGCGTCCAGGACGACCTGCGTGCAGGCGTAGCCCTGGCCGGCGTAGCCGGTGGCGTCGATGCCGTATTCCTTCTTGTAGTCAGCGTCGAACTTGTCCTTGCCCTCGAACGTGCCGGGGCCGGCGAGGGTGCTGTACGCGTTCTTGGCGACCTTGTTGGCGAGGTTCAGGAACGAGTCCTTGGTGTCGCCGGAGCCGTCGTTGATGCCGTCGGGGCCGACGAACGGAACGTCGAGCCCGACCTGCGCGGCCGCGAGGGCGATCCGGGCGCCGCCCGAAGCCGTGACGCCGCCGAAGTAGATCGACTGGGGGTTGAGGGCCTTGGCGGCCGTCATGATCGAGACGTAGTCCTGGGTGGTCTTGGGGGCCGCGTCGTGCTTGACGACGGTGCCACCGCGCTTCTTGAACTCGGCCTCGAAGGAGTCGGCGATGCCCTTCCCGAAGGTCTCGGTGTCGTCGATGATGTAGACGCTGGTCTTCTTGAGGACCGTGATGATGTAGGCAGCCGCGGCCGGTCCCTGGATGGCGTCGTTGGTGACGACGCGGATGTAGTTGTTCGGCTTGGTGCGGAGGGCCTTGGCCGCGTCACCGACCGTCAGGGCGGTGTTGGTGTTCGACGGCGAGCACTGCAGGAGGCCGGCAGCGTTCGAGATCGGGATCTGGGCCTTGGCGACGCCGGAGTTGACCGGACCGACGACGGCGATGTAGTTCGGGTCGCCGACGATCTTGGTCATGTTGTTGGCGCCGGTCTGCGGATCATGGGGGCCGTTCAGCCCTTGTCGCTGCCCTGGAAGGGCAGTTCGACCGCGATCTGGACGGCCTTGTTCAAGTTGCTCGAACTGCCGCCGCCGCACGCGCTCAGTGCCACCAGGGCACCAGTCGCCACGACCGAGAATTTTCTGAGATTCATGCACTCTCCTCCTCGAATTCGATCGCCCGGCTTCTCCCGAAGCGACCACCCGGTCGGCCGACGTGCGTTCCGAACCCGACACCCGGTCGAGGATCCGCCGCAGCGCCCGGTCCTGACGTGGTCCCGACAGTCCTTCCCGAGATGGGCCGGATCGGGAACGCGGAGTGGTGCGCGGCGGTCGGGGACTCGACCCGGTTCAGGCGGCGCGCAGGTTGCCGCCGAAGCGATGACGTATGATAGGCGTCGGCGCACCGATTGCAACACCGGTCGCCGCGACCCGGGTCGGTTCTTCGAGCGACGTCGCTCGCGTCCCGTGCGGTCCGCGGCTCCGGAGGGTATCCCGGTCGATCTACCGGTCGGGATGGGGGCATCGCGGCGGCGCCACCCGATCGAGGTAGCAGCGGCGGCGTGGATTACACGGTCCGAGCAGCCCGGATCACGGACATCGACAGGTTCGTCGCTCTCAGCGGCGGGCAGATCGGTGGGCGTGGCTCGGGAACGGCACTCGACGCGGCGGACATGCTCCGCCAGCTCGTCTACCTCCCACACGCGAGCATCCTCGTCGCCGAGCGGCGACGGGAGATCGTGGGCGGCGCGGTCCTCGCGATCCGCCCCTCCGTTCGAGCCGGCGGCTACGTCGGGTCGATCGATCTCCTGGCCGTCGCCCCGGGCGCGGATGTCGATGCGGTGACCGAGATCCTCCTCGCGGAGGCGCTCAGATCCGCCGCCAACAAGGGCTGTGCGTCCGTCGAGGCGCCGCGGCCGGACGATCCCGCCGAGCGGACCCGGTGGGAGGAACGAGGGTTCGTCGAGCTCGGTCCGCGCATGGGACGCACGCTGGCACCGGCGGGAGCCGGCAGCCGGCGGACCCGATGATCGCGACGATGAGGCCGGTTCACCGGCCGCGGCGTCGCACCGAATAGGAGACTCAGTGGGCAAGAACGTCGCCGTCTTCGTGGACGTGGCGAACATCTTCTACGCGGCCAAGGCGGCCGGCGTGGACATCGATTACGTCACCCTGCTGAAGTCGGCCACCGCCGGACGCGATTTCGTCCGCGCGTATGCCTATACCGGGCTTGACCCGGACAACGAGAACCAGCGCAACTTCCACCAGTTCCTCGCCCGCCACCAGTACAAGGTCGTGAGCAAGGACATCCGCAAGTACGGCGACGGCAAGGTCAAGGCGAACCT
>JACQEH010000121.1 GCA_016200675.1 Chloroflexota bacterium
CGACGACGAACAGCTCGCGCTGGAGCCTGAGGATCACCTCGGCGAGCGTCCCGAGGGCGGGGCCGAGGATCCCGTATTGAGCCTTCAGGCCGAGCTCGGCACGGGCGATGCCCAGGGCGGCGACGGCCTCGTCGATCGTGCCGTACGCCTCGGTCCGCGGGTCGTCCTTCTCGATCCGGGGGCCGCCGTACAGGAGGCCGGTCGTCCCGTCGTCGCCGCGGGTGGTGGCGACGACAGAATCGATCGGGGAACGCGCGCTCACGAGCTGCGAATCACCCCGCCGTTGCGGCGCCCGAGGACAAGGCGGAGCCGAGCACCGGAGCGAACGCACTCGGATGTGCGTGAGCGAGGGGCACAGGCGACAACGCCGTCATCGGGTGATCGCAGCGGCGGCCAAGAATTACCACATCAAGCCCGCGTCGCGCGGATCCCAGCGCTCGGCGAGGAGCGTGACCTTGACGTCGTGGTCGACCACCGATTCGGCCTGCTCCTTGACCTGGGCGATCATCGAGCCGGCGTAGGGGCAGAACGGCGTGGTGAGGATCATCTTGATCTCGGTCTCGTGCTCGCCCAGCAGGATCTGCTTGATGAGGGCCAGCTCCACCACGTTCATCCCGATCTCGGGATCGACGACGGCCCGGAGGGCATCGAGGATCGCGAGCTCGGTCGCCCGGCGTCCGGCGTCAAAGACGGAGGTGGCAGGGGCGGCAGGGGCGGCAGGGGCGGGGACGGTGTCGGCGGTGTCGGTCATGGTCGTGGGGCGCTCCGGTGCTGGACTGCCAGCGTATCACCAGATCGCGAACGGCCCGAACGGAGGCGGTCCTCGCGGGGTGTCCGCGGCCTACTATGGCGGCACCGCGACGCCATCACCGCGGCGACTCCAGGAGGGGCGAATGTCGGAGCCGAGCGGACGTGAGGTCGTCGAGCGCTTCGTACGGGCCATCGTCGAAAAGGATTTCGACGCCGCGGAGTCGATCCTCGCAGATGACATCATCGACGAGATGCCCCAGTCCGGGGAGCGCATCAGGGGCAAGGCGAACTGGCTGGCGATCGCCCGAAACTACCCGGGTGGCGTGGGAACGGTTGAGCCCGGCAGCATCAAGGTCGTCGGTGCCGACGACAAGTGGGTCCTCACCCCGTCCTTCAGCGTCCTCCGGATCGAGGGCTCGGGCAACGTTTTCACCTATGCCGGCACCATGCGCTACGCGGATGGCCAGACTTGGCAGTCCGTCGCCATCGTGGAAGTCCGGGACGGCAAGGTCGCGAGGACGACCACCTGGTACGCGGCGCCCTTCGAGGCCCCTGCATGGCGAGCCCCGTTCGTGGAGCGTTTCACGCCCTGACGCCGAGCAAAGGCGTCGCCCGGCGCCGCGCCTGTCAGTCGGGCCGGATGTTGTGGTTGAAGCGAAAGATGTTGTCGGGATCCAGGCGTCGCTTGATCGCGACGAGGCGGGCGTAGCGATCGGCGCCGTAGGCAGCCTTGACCCGCTCGGCCGACTCGTCGACCGGTGAGTAGTTGATGTAGCCGCCACCCGTCAGCGACGACGGAGCGACGATGTCGGCGACGCGGCGGGCCCAGCCGATGGCCTTCTCGTCCTCGTCCGGTGACTCCCAGATCGCGAGGGCGCTCGCATTCCAGGCGGCAGCGCGCTGGCCGAAGGCGGCGCCGCCCGGGGGTTCGGTCCGGCCTGCGCCGACGATCCCCTCGAGGAGGATGAAGGCCAGGGGAACGGCGTCCGCCGCACCGACCGACTCCACGAGGGCCTCGAAGGTGCCGGCGCCGAGCTCGCCCAGGAAGTGGCCCTTCCAGTAGTGGCGCAGGCCGAAGGGCAGGATCCCGGCCTGGGCCTGGAGCTCGAGATAGGTCTTCGGCCCGAGGTCGTCGGAGGTGACCGGGAGGTCGCGCCGGAGCGCGGCCTCGATCGGCGCCGGATCGGACCCATCGACGATCGCCACCAGGAGGCGGACCGACGGCCCGAGCTCCGGATCCCTGGCGATCCCGATGGCCGGCAGCATCGCCCGAGGATGCGCGGCGACGAGCTCGTTGACCCGCGCCAGCACCCGGGCGCCCGCCGTGCCTGCGTACCGGATGACCCCGCCCCACATCGGCGCAACCGGGGTGAGGTGATAGGTGAATGTGGTCACCACGCCGAAGTTGCCGCCGCCGCCGCGCAGGGCCCACAGCAGGTCCGGGTCCTCGTCCGCGCTCGCGGTCACGACGCGGCCATCGGCCGTGACGACCTCGGCGGCCACGAGGTTGTCGCAGGTCAGGCCGGCGATCGGCATCAGCCAGCCCAGGCCGCCGCCGAGCGTCAGCCCACCGACCCCCGTGTCACCGAACGTTCCGCCGGGTACCGCGAACCCGTGCGCGAATGCCGCAGCGTCGACATCGTTCCACTGGGCGCCGCCGCCGACACGGGCCAGGCGCCGATCCTGATCGATGCTGACGCCCCGCATCCGATCGAGCGACACGACGAGCGCGCCGTCCTGGATGCTGTGGCCGGCGACGCTGTGTCCGCCACCGCGAATCGCGATCGGCAGGCCCAGCGCCCGAGCGGCACGAACGGCCGCGACGACCTCGTCGGTCGATCCGCACGAGACGATGGCCGCGGGCCGTCGATCCAGGATCCCGTTGAAGGAGATGCGGGCCGCGTCGTAACCGTCGTCGCCGGGCAGGACGGCACCTTCCGGTAGCGAACGGCGGATCGCCTGCTCGTCGGTCTGCATGAGCTACCTCCTCGGTGGGCGCTGAGTATGGGCGTCGGCGATGGCGCGTGGAACAGATCCGGGCGTCAGGGGCGCCGGCTCAGTGCCCGCCGGCGGCGACGATCAAGTCGATGGGGATCGGCCGGGAGGTGACGATCCGGACATCCCGGGGGACGCCGAGCGCCGGGCAGCCGCCCAGCAAGGCGAACTTGCCGTGCACTTCCACACTCAGCGAGTAGGTCCCCTGGCCCTGCGTGAACCAGAGCACGGCGTCGTTGTCACAGGCGCCCCCGAGCCAGCTGACGATGAAGGCGCTCGGATCGGTCGGGTCGGCCCGCGCCGCGGGCTCCGAGGTGTCGAACTGGGGGTCGAGGGGCGCCGAGTCGACGCTGGTCACCAGGCCGGTCTCGTCATTGAGAACCACGGGCAACGGGGCTGTCTCGGTGGGGAACTGGAGGACCGTCCGGAACTGACGGCTGGGATCGGGTCCCGAGCACGCTGCCACGCTCGTGGCGCCCAGGATGACGAGGGCGATGGCAAGGGACCCCGCAGGGATTCGCATGCCGGAGGTATGACCGCCGCGACCCGCTACTGCAAGTGCCGTTGGGCGGTGCAAGGATATCGGCTCGAGGCCCCACGGTGATGGCGTGGCTTACGCGAGCCGGCGCGCGGACCTCCCAGCCCTGAATGTGATGAGTGCGCCAGCGACGCCGAAGCCGGTGATCAGACCGGACGAGAGCATGGGACCACGATCGGGGCCGTTGAGCGCGGTGAGCATCAGGGATTCGAACGCGAGCGCCCACGCCAGCCCGAGAACAGTGGACCAGCGGACGACGCCTGGGCCGGGACGGGCGAGCAGCAGGCCGCCGGTCAGAAGGGCGGCGACCGCGCCGCCCAGGACCAGGGCAGAGCTACCCGGATTCTGCGCCACGAGGTTCTCGCCCACGAACACGACGATCAGCAGCCCGGCACAGATCGCACCGGCGATGACCCAGAGTGCACCCCCGAGTCGAAGGCCGTCAGTACTCGCGCCCCCGGGAACCCGCTCGGCGGGCACAGTCTCGTTCGCCATCGTTCCACGCCCCTTCTGTTACGGCGAGGATAGGGAATTCGGTCGTCGCGAGGTTACGCGCCTCGCAGGCTTGGCGGACGGCACTGTCACCTGGCTGGGCTAGACACCGTGGGCCAATTGCGACGCATATTCCGCGGCGTCGTAGTGGCCGGACGAGGCGGCAATCAGTCCGTCGTCGTCGAGCGTCCAGTCCTCGTACCCCGACACCCGAACCGCGTTTCCGGTGCCGCCCGGCCCCGTGTTCGTACCGGTAAAGGTCCAGTGGTATTCGACCCGCGAGCCGTCAACGATGAGATCGTCGAAGTAGACCTGCATGTCAGGCAAGGCCGCGTAGAAACCCCGGGCGGTGGCGGCAATGGCGGCGCGTCCGATCGCCGGTGGACCGCCGTTGATGGCCAGTGAACCCTCAGGGGCGAAGTGGGCGGCGACGCGGTCTGGGTCCAAGCTGCACCACGCGGCGGTGTAGTCCTCGGCAAAGTGCCGGAGCCTGAGCGGATCAACCGCCATGAAATGGCCTCCTCTTCGCTTGGCGTACCTGAATGTCACCCGCTTGGATCACAGGCTAGGCGACTTGCCTTGACATGGCAACAGCCCTAGACTACGGTCCGTGAAGCGGGTCGACCTAGTCCGGGAGATCAGGGTAGCGGCGAAGGCAACGCGGTCTGATGTTTTGAGCCACTCGGTCGTGTTGGAGGGCCGCATGAGATCTGGGTATGCGGGCGCGTTGAGGTGCCGATCCCTCGTCATACGGAGTTGAGCTCGGGCGTCGAGATGTCGATCCGAAGAGACCTTGAAGAGATCCTCGGCACGGGATGGTGGAGGCGATTAGCAACAGGCCGCGATATCGAGCTCGGCCCGTTCGAGACGGCAAGTTCTGGTTCCTTCGCGTGGAGGACGTGCAAGGGGCGTACACGCAGGTGCGGCGGCTCGATCAAGCCGAGGCGATGGTCCGGGATGTGATCTCTCTTGTCCTCGAGGTCGACGGAAACAGTTTTGATGTCGAGATCCTTGAACCCGACCTTCGAGGTGGGCTTCAGGACGAAATTCTCCAGGTCAAGGCGCTGCGTGCACTCGCGGACGTGTTCGGCTCGGCCGCCTCGAGTAAGTCCCGCAATGTGGCGCGACGCCTTGCCGCCGACGATCTCACGATCCGAGACGTCGGTCGGATTCTGGGAGTGTCACACCAACGAGTCGCCCAGTTGACTGCAACGACGTCAGAAGCCACCCTCACGCCCAGCGAGGCGGTAATGGCACGCGCCGTGGAGATCCTTCAGGCGATTGTCCGCGGGGAGGATCCAAAGGAACGACAGGAGCGCCTGTCTCGACCCCCATTGGAGATCTTGGAACGGATGGCCGCCGCGAAAGTGCGGTGAGGCGAGCGACCCCCAGCGTAGCGATGTGTTGCCTCTAGCCTCGCTTGGCGTGTCGGAATGTCACCCGGCCGTTAGCCCACAACGGTCAGCCGCAGCAGTCGTAGACGCTCTCGGCGGCATCGACCAGTTCCTGCACGGTGAAGTCCGCAGTGTTCCCGACCAGAACGTCGCGCTTGTCTCGATCGGTCCAGCCGACGACGAGTTCGCCCGTGGAGTCGTCGCGCCAGACCTCGGTGGCCTCGCCACAAACGGCCACGGCGATCGGCTTGCCACCGTGGTTGCGGGACAGCTCGGTCCGGCTCCTGAGGTAGGCTCCGCTGCCGGGCGAGGTCTCGTACAGCGCAAGTCGGCCGGGTCCCTCGAAGGGCGGGATCGCGACCCTGCTCGGGCTGTAGACCTTTCCGTCGGTGGTGGGAAAGTCAGGGAGCGTCGTGATCCCGCCCCGGTAGGACCAGCCATCTGGCCGAGTTTCAACGACCCCCGCGAGGGCGCTCTTGCCTTGTCGTACGCAACGGGCGATGCTCGCGGGCGCCGCCGTGGTGGCCGCCGACGCAGTCGAGGTTGGCGAAGTGCTCGGGGTCGTCATAGGAAGCGATGGAGCGGAGCCGGCGTTGCTGGGGGTCGCGCTGGGCCTCGTACCGCACGCAGCGAGTACGACCAACATGACGATCGCCCGGGCGAGCTGCTTCATCGCCCCTGGGACCCGCCCACGGACGAGGGTGTGCCGCTTGGGTAGCTTGACGTTCGTGAATGTGCGTCACCAGCTCCACGGCACTCACCCGGAGGGCGGACACGATGGACCCGGAGGACCTGCAACCGCGACCGTGCCAAGACCGATGCCATCGCCCATCTGAAACAACCAGCGAGGAAGTTCCGTTACCCGGGCCGTCAGGATGACCTTCCCGTCTGCTGGTCGCGTGACGGAGAGATCCCATGGCAGCAGCGGCACGCCGGCCTGACCGGGCGTCAGGGGCGCCGCGCCGACGTCGCAGGCGACTCGGGTGACTTCGGTCCCGTTGATGCTGACGACGAACTCGGGCCCTCCTCGGTTCTCGATGTTGAGGACTGGCGGAAAGGCGGTGTTCGGCTGGATGGAGCAACCCGCGAGTAGAACAAGCACGAATGCTAGAAATAGAGACCGCATACCCACAGTTTGCTCGCGACCGGACCGAATCAGAGGGGTCGCTCGTCGATTGGCGTGATCTCACGCGAAACCCGAACCGACTAGCGGGACTTCACCACGACGCCGGCGGTGCGGTACTGCTCGGGGAGGTCGGCCGCCTCGGCGGCGGTGTAGCCGGGACCGACGAGGGAGCCGTCGGGCTCGAAGAACTCGGCGTAGTGATCGCGATGGTCGGCGGCATAGGCGTACGCGGCGGCGATCCCCATCCGCTTCAGTTCGGGATGGTCCTTGATCAGCTCGGTCAGGCCGAAGCCGTTGCGGCGCAACTCGAGAAGCTGACGGACGGTGAGGCGGGAGCCATAGCAGAAGGGCTCGCCGTTCATGACGAGGGGATCCTGCTGGACCCACTTGATCGTCATCGTCAGGCGCCCTTGTAGATGAACGTCACGAAGGCGTTCCGCTTGCGAGCGTCGCCGGCAATGCGGCGGTGCCAGCGCAGGGCCTTCACGGCCGCGTCGGCCGCCGCGTCCACCGAGGGACGGGCGGCGGGCGAAGCGACGGTCGTCGCCCCGAGCCGCAGGCCTTCGACGAGGGCGATGACGTCGTCCATGGGCACGTCCCGCTTGCGGTAGCGCGGCGCGAGCTGCTCGGCGAGCTGACCGAGGACGGTCGGGTCGGCGCTGGCGACGGCGACGGCGAGACGGCCGGCCAGTGCCTCGGCATCGGCCAGGAGCTCCCGGAGCGCGAGGTCGCTGTAGCGGCCGCGGAACTCGGGGTCGTCGTCGACGGCTCGCTCGAGGGCCCGCGCGGCCAGGCGCGGCGCGGCGGCGCGGATCGCGGCCGCGTCGGCCGGGAAGCCGGCTGTCAGGTCGCGGGGCGGCAGGCCGAGCGATGGATGGCTCACGAGCCGGAAGTCTAGCGCCCCGCCGGATGGACGTGGCCGCGCGATGGGCTCCCGTAGGATGGCCGCGTGAGCGATCCACCATCCACGGGCGCGCAACCGGGCGACCGCCCGCCATCGTCGCCTTCGGCCACGCCGAAGCTCGACCGGCCGCCCTCGGACCGCTATCGGGCGCGTGGCCAGGGTTCGCCGGCCGGCACGGGCACCTCCGCTCCCGCCGCCGGGCGTTCCTTCGCCGGAGCGCTCGGGGCCGCCGTGGGCGTCGCGGTCGCGGGGGCGCTAGCGCTTGCGGTCATCCTCGGCGTGATCCTCGTCACGACCGGGACCTTCGTGGTCAGCCTGCTCGCCGGCGGGGCGATCGGCCTCCTCGTGTCCGGCACCAGCGTTGGTCCGGCGCCGGTCATGACGCGCGGCCGCACGATGCGCATCGCGATCGGCCTGGCACTCGGCATGGTGGCCCTGGCGGGGATCGCCACCTGGCTGCTCGCCCGGTCCGAGGGCGGCGTCATGGACCCGATCTCCTACCTCTGGACGACGTTCGGCCTCGGCATCCCGGCGCAGGCGGTCGTGGCGGTGCTGGCGGCTGCCTGGGGCGCCGCGAGCGGCCCCGTTCGCTGGCGCGAGTGACATAGACCGAGCTCGGGATCGGTCAGGCGCCCTCGGTTGTGCGGGTCTCGCCGACGAACGGCATCGCGAGCCGATCGACCGCGTCGAGGCTCATCCGGAGGACCGCGGACTTCGCGGCCGCGACCTCCCGGACGTAGGCGGCGGCCTCGTCCGGCTCCATCGGCCTGCCCCGGACGATCGACGTCGGCCGGCCGACCTGGAGCCACGACAGGTGGTAGCGATCCATGCTCCCCCAGGCGCGTGAGAGGAGGTCGTCTGAGAGCTGGAGCCATGTCCGGAGGCCATCGAGGGACGGATTGCCCTGCAGCCGGTCGCCCTCGTCGATCAGCTGGCGCGTCCGGCCGATGAGCTCGTCACGGGTCATTGAGCCGGCACCCGGCCCGTCATGCGTCGCCACTGTCGCGGATGAACGCCTCGCGGGCCTCACGGGCGCGCAGGGTCACCGGCCCCGGCCGGCCCGTGCCGACGGGCCGGCCGTCGAAGGAGGTGATCGGCAGGATCCCGGCGACGCTCGAGCACAAGAACGCCTCGTCGGCCTCGGCGAGGTCGCGGGTGGTGAGCCAGCCCTCGGTCGCCCGGAGCCCGGCGCGCCCGGCCCAGGCCAGGACCAAGCTCCGTGTGGTCCCCGGGAGGATCGCGCAGGCGAGGGCGGGCGTGGCCAGCTCGTCACCTCGGACCAGGAACACGTTGGCGGTGGTCGCCTCGGAGAGGTAGCCGTCGATCGTCAGGAAGACCGCGTCGTCGGCGCCGACCCGGCGGGCCTCGAGGCGAGCGTGGACGTAGTCGGCCCGGCTCGTGGTCTTGAGGGCGACGAGGGGGTTCTCAGGATCGCGGCGGATCGTGCTCGCGGCCACGTGGAGGCCCTCCGTCAGGTGCGAGGGCGGCGGCGGCGTCACCGGCCAGGCCTGGATCACGACGGTTGGCGGGATCCCGGCGACGGTGGGCAGCAGCCCGCGGCCCGGGATCGCGCCGCGCGAGACGGTGATCCGGATGGAGGCGTCGCCGTCGGGGCCGGCGAGGCCCTCCGCCTCGAGGAGGTCCCGGATCCCCGCCGCGATTCGCTCCTCGAGGCCCGGCGGAAGGTCGATGTCGAGGCCGTCGGCCGAGTGCCGGAGGCGCAGGAGGTGCTCGGGCAGCTCCGTGGCGTGGCCGCCTCGCGCTCGGAGCGTCTCGAAGATCCCGTCGCCGAGCTGGAAGCCGCGGTCGGTGACGGACAGGTGGGGGCCGGACGCCGGCACGAGCCGGCCGTCGACCCAGACGTTCCGGGGCTCGGGCGGCCCGCCGGTCACGCCGACACCTCCCGCGCCCCGATGGCCGTCAGCGGGCCGCGGGCCTTGGCCACCGTCTCGTCCCACTCGGCGGCCGGGTCGCTGCGCCAGGTGATGCCACCGCCGACGTGGAGCGTGAGGCGCTGGCCGTCGGCGACGAAGGTCCGGATCAGGATGCTCGTCTGCATCGCGCCGTCGGCCCCGATCCAGCCGGCGGCACCGGTGTACGGGCCGCGCCGGACCGGCTCGAGCCCCTCCAGAACCTGCATCGCCCGGATCTTCGGGGCCCCGGTGATGCTGCCGCCCGGGAACGAGGCCGCCAGCACGGTGAAGGCGTCGACCCCGGGCCGGAGCCGGCCCGTGACCGTGGAGACGAGGTGCTGGACGGTGGCCGTCCGCTCGAGGCGGCACAGGCGGGGAACGCGAACGGTCCCCGGGACGCAGACCCGCCCGAGGTCGTTGCGGAGGACGTCCACGATCATCACGTTCTCGGCGCGGTCCTTGGCGGATGCGAGGAGCTCGCAGGCAAGGGATCGGTCCTCGGCGCGATCGCGGCCGCGCGGCCGAGTGCCCTTGATGGGGTCGGTGGCGATCCGCCCGTCGTGGGTCACGGACAGAAACGGCTCCGGCGAGGCCGAGAGCAGGGCGCGCGTCGCGCCGCTGACGGGGCTCCGGCCGAGGTCGAGGAAGGCGGAGAAGAGCGACGGATCGCCGGTCCGCAGGCGGCGGTAGAGCGGCCAGGGGTCGCCCCGGAACGGCGTCTCGAGGCGCCGGGTGAGGTTCGCCTGGTAAAGCTCGCCACTGGCGATCGACTGGCGGACGGCCTCGACACCGCGCTCGTAGGCAGGCCGATCCAGGCCGGAGCGGAATTCGAGGACGGGTCCCGAGGCGCTCGCGTCCGTCATCGCCGGGTGCGGATCGCGAATCCGAGCCAGCACGTCCGCCAGCCGCCGATCCAGCCGGCCGATACGCTCGTCGACCGCCCGCCCAGCGAGCCAGGCTGCCCCGTTCCGCCGGTCCCAGGCGAGGACCCAGTCGTGGAGGGCGAGCCGAAGGAGCGGCAGCTCCTGGTCGGCGTGGGCGAGCGTCGGGATCACCTCGAGCCGGCGCCCCAGGTCGTACCCGAGGAAGCCGACGAGCCCACCCGTGAAGCGCGGGGCGTCCGGATCGGCCGTCTCGTCTCCGGCGAGCCGGGCCAGGACCCGACGGGCCGTCGCGAATGGATCCGGACCCTCGCCGGGCGTCTCCAGGACCGCCACCGGATCCGCGGTCAGGTAGCTCCACCGGGCGTTGCGACCGGGACGGGCGCTCTCGAGCAGGGCCAGGCCGTCGAGGTCGCGGAAGCGCTCCGCGACGTCCATCGGAGCGAGGCCGTCCAGCTCTGGGAGGCGAGCGCAGCGCAGGCCCGGCGAGGGCGTCGCGGCTCGCCGGTCGAGCGGTGGAGAGGGGGTCACGTCGCGATGATAGTCGGCGAGTTCCGGCATCTCGGCCGCCGTCGGGGCCGGCCGCACTCAGTCCGCGCCGGTCATGCGCTCGCGGCGGGAGAACTCCAGCAGTGCCTCGCGGCACTCGGCCGCGCTTCGCTGCGCCTGGCGCACGATCCAGGGATCGACCCGCGACGAGTCCTCGACCGTGACCGTCGCGCCGAACGGGCCGTCTTCCACGAGGACCCCGCCGGTGCTCCGGTAGTCGGCGGCCCAATTCGCCGCCAGCTGCAGGATGGCGTCGGCGACGACCCGCTCCGGGAAGAGCCAGTCGAGGTGGGTGGCGTTCAGTCGATCGACGATCGCGGTGAGCGCGATCGGAACGCCCCGTGGCAGGCGCGCGATGAGGGTGACGACACGCAGGGCCGTGAACGGATCGCCCGACTCCGCGATCACGGGCGGGGAGATCCCCGGATCCGGCATCCCCTCGGGCGCCGGACGGAGCTCCCCGAGGTGCGGCGCCGGAGCTACAGCAGCTCCCCGTGAGCCGACGCCGTCGGCTCGCCATCGCGGGGGCGCGGTTCCTGGCCCGGACCGTAGGTCGGCTTCCGGCCGTTTCGTTGCTCCGCCGCGGTCGCCAGGTCGCCGGCTTCCGCGATGCCGGCGTTCGTCTCCGTGGCCGCCCGGTCGACGGCGCCGAGGGAGTCGTCCGGCGCACCCGGCTCGAGGACCCGCAGCGATGCGCCGGCCTTGCCCTCGATGGCCCCGACCCCGAACGGCACCCACTTCGAGGGGTCCTGGAGGCGATGGGCCTCGGTGTTGCCGCGGAGGTGGGTGTTCTCGAAGCCGGCCGGCTCGATCCACATCCGCTCGCCCTCGAGGAGGCCGAGGACGCCCGACTGGCCCGGCTCGGGCCGCTCGTGCTGGCAGTACTGGCACGCGGCCTGGTCGTGCCGCTGGTACGTCTCGGGCTCCTCGTAGGTCGTGATGTAGCCCTCGTAGTTACGGAGGACGACCTTGTGGTCCGAGTAGCTGATCAGGTAGTTGGGCATGACCGGGATCTTGCCGCCGCCGCCGGGGGCATCGATCACGTACGTCGGGACGGCGTAGCCGGAGGTGTGGCCGCGGAGGCCCTCCATGATCTCGAGGCCCTTGCCGACGGGCGTCCGGAAGTGGCCGGAGCCCTCGACGAGATCGCACTGGTAGAGGTAGTAGGGCCGGATCCGGTTCTCGACCAGCCTGTGGACGAGGGCTCGCTGGATGTGGACGCAGTCGTTGACGCCGGCGAGGAGGACGCTCTGGTTGCCGACCGGCAGGCCCGCCTTGGTGAGCTTGTCGACGGCCCGGCTGACCTCGGGCGTGATCTCGTTGGGGTGGTTGAAGTGGAGGTTGATCCAGAGCGGGTGGTACTTCTCCAGCATCGAGCACAGCTCGTCGTCGATCCGCTGGGGGAGGAAGACGGGGACCCGCGAGCCGATGCGGATGATCTCGATGTGGGGGATCTCCCGCAGGCCGCGGAGGATCTTCTCGAAGAGCTTCGGGGCGAGGGTCAGGCCGTCGCCGCCGGAGATGAGGACGTCCCGGACCTGGGGGGTCCGGCGGAGGTAGTCGAGCTGCGCCTCGTGCTCCCGGCTGTTGAAGTTCTGGGTCGGGTCGCCGACGATCCGGCTCCTGGTGCAGTAGCGGCAGTAGCTGGCGCACTGGGTCGTGACGAGCATCAGGACCCGGTCCGGGTAGCGGTGGACCAGGCCCGGGACCGGCGAATGACGATCCTCGGCGAGGGAGTCCTCCATCATCGCCGTGAAGGCGTCGCGCTCACGGCCGACCGGAATGACCTGTCGACGGATGGGGTCGTTGGGGTCGTCGGGGTCGATGAGGCTGATGAAGTAGGGCGTGATGTCGACCCGGAACTTGTCCGTCTCCGACAGCCCGTCGCGCTCCTCGGCCGTGAGGTTCAGGACCGCCCCGACCTCCTCGAGCGTGTTGACCCGGTTGCTCAGCTGCCAGCGCCAGTCGTTCCACTTCTCGTCGGGCACGTCCTGCCAGATCGGGGCACGCCGGCTGACCGCCGGGCGTCCGTCCGGTCCCAGGGCCTGGGCGGGATCGCGACGGTTGACCCACGGCTCGTCCGCGGCGGTGGCGACGGCGGCCTGGTGGGCGGCTGCCTTGATCTCCTGGGCATCCACGGGCAAGTCTCCTGGAGCGCTGCCGCCGCGAGCGGCCGGTATGCCGCAGGTCCGCGGCGGGTTTGCCACGCTGGGCAGATTTCGCCGCCCTGGCCGGCGCATAAAGTCTATGCAGGTTGGATAGTCCCGGGATGATAGCCGGACGGCCGCGTCGCGGTCCAGACACCTATCATCCGGGGCATGCCGGACGAATCTGCCACTGAGGCGCTGCCCGAGCACGTGGCCGCCAACCGCGAGGCGTGGGATCGCTACGCGGCGTCCTACGCGGAGCCGGGCCAGCGAGCCTGGTCGCGCCCGGAACCGAGCTGGGGCATCTGGGGCGTCCCGGAAACGGAGCTCCACCTGTTGCCGGACGACCTTGTCGGGCAGGACACCGTCGAGTTGGGCTGCGGCACGGCCTACGTGTCCGCGTGGCTCGCACGGCGCGGGGCGCGAGCGGTCGGCCTCGACAACTCACCGGCGCAGCTGGCGACCGCGCGACGCCTGCAGGCGCAGTTCGGGCTCGAGTTCCCGCTGCACCTCGGGAACGCCGAGACCACACCCTTCGCGGATGCGAGCTTCGACCTCGCGATCAGCGAGTACGGCGCCTGCCTCTGGGCGGATCCCTATGCCTGGCTGCCCGAGGCGGCCCGCATCCTTCGTCCCGGCGGCCGGCTCATCTTCCTGACCAACGGGCTGATTCTCGAGCTCGCGATCGAGGAGCACGAGGCGGACGACCCGGCCAAGAACCGGCTCCTGCGGCCCCTCTTCGGGATGCACCGGACGATCTGGCCGGACGACACCGCGGTCGAGTTTCATCTCCCCCATGGCGAATGGATCCGGTTGTTCCGGGAGAACGGCTTCGAGGTCGAGCGGCTCGTCGAGATCCAGGCGCCGCCCGATGCCGTCGACAGCGACAAGCACGCCTGGGTGACCGCCGACTGGGCCCGCACGTGGCCGTCCGAGGAGGTCTGGGTGGTCCGGAAGGCGGGCTGAGGCTGGGCCCGGGCGCCCGGGCGGGCGGTGCACCCTGGCCCTTCTTCGCCAGGAACGAGCCGGGAACGCGCCCCCACGGGCGCTACTCCCCGATGACGCTCCAGAGGAAGCCCATCATCACGAAGAAGCCGGTGAACATGGCGATGAGACCGATGCCGCCGTACGGCGAGCTTGCGCCCTCGTGAGGCACAAGCTGCAAGCCGACGCCGAAGACCACGGCCCAGGCCACGAACAGCATGCCGAAGAGGAAGCGCCCGTTCGGGCCGGTGATCCGCTTCGTCCAGCCGGCTCCGCCGTCGGCGGACATCACGGACTTGGCCACGATGAAGATCATCAGCGTGACGACGGTCACCGATGCCCCGAACTCGACCGGGTGCGTGAATGCGAGGGTGAAGAGCTGCACGTCTAGCCTCGAGCGACGGGCGGGACGACGGCCGAAATGCTAGCACGCGAGGGCGCGGCTACGATGCCTCCGCGATGCGCTTTCCCCCTTCGTCGATCGCCATGACGTCGCGCCCGTGACCGCCTTCGAACGGCTCGGGAGGCTCGCGGCGGCGCGTCGCTGGTGGGTCGTCGCCGCCTGGCTCGTCCTCCTGATCGCGGCCGTCCCGCTGGCAACGCGGGCGAGCGGCGCGCTGCGCTCGGGCGGGTTCATCCGCCAGGACCTGGAGTCCGCCCGGGCGAAGCAGCTCCTGCACGACCAGATCGGGGTCCCGGAGGCGGCCGTGGCCGTGGTCTTCCACTCGCCCACCCTGCGCGCCGGCGACCCTGCGTTCGAGGCCGGCGCCGCCCAGGCCGTGGCGAACATCCCGAGCGCCCGTTACGTCCTCGGCATCGTCTCCCACACCATCGCCACCCGCCAGGTGTCGGCCGACGGCCACACCGCCTACGACGTCGTCACCATCGACCTGCCGGCCGACGATTCGCCCCTCGCCCTGCCCGGCATCCGCGCTGCCCTGGCGCATCCGGCCGGCCTGGAGGTCGGGCTCGCGGGCGGCCCCGCCTTCTACGGCGATGTCCAGGAGGTCTCCGAATCGGACCTTCGCCGGAGCGAGGCGATCTCCCTGCCCCTTGCCGGGCTCGCCCTGCTCCTCGTCTTCGGCTCGGTCGTCGCGGCGGCCCTGCCCCTCGCGATCGGCGGGGCGGCCGTGCTGACGGCGCTCGCCGCCGTCTTCCTCGCCGCGTCGGTCACCCCGATGAGCATCTTCGTCCTCAACCTCGCGACCCTCCTGGGGCTGGGCCTCGGCGTCGACTACTCGCTGCTGATGACGAGCCGCTTCCGGGAGGAGCTGGCCGGCCGCGGTGGTGGAGCCGAGGCAGTCACGGACGCCGTCGTCGCGACGATGGCGACGGCCGGCCGGGCGGTCTTCTTCTCCGGGTTGACCGTGCTCCTGGGACTCCTCGGGCTCGTCCTCTTCGAGTTCATGATCCTCCGCTCGGTCGGCATCGCGGGAGCCCTCGTGGTGGCCTTCGCCGTGCTCGCGGCGCTGACGCTCCTGCCGGCGCTGCTGGCGATCGTGGGCACCCACCTCGACCGCTTCCGCGTCCGGCGGGTCCCGAAGACCGCCGGCGAGGATGGTCCCTGGGCACGCCTCGCGAACCGGGTCATGGACCGCCCGTTCGCGGTCCTGATCCCAACCCTCGGCCTCCTGCTCCTCCTGGGGACGCCCTTTCTCCACGTCCGCTTCAACGCTCCCGACAGCTCCATCCTGCCCGCCGGCGTGCCATCACGGCAGGCCTTCGACCGCCTCGTCGGCGCCTTCGGGCCGGGGCCTTTCGCGCCCATCGTCCTGGCCGTCGAGACGACGGGCTCCCCGACCGCACCGGACAACGTGGCCCGCCTCTATGCCTACTCCCGGGCGCTCGCCGCCGACCCGCGGGTACGTCGGGTCGACAGTCTCGTCGACATCGACCCGCGGATGGGCCTGGCCCAGTACCAGCTCCTGTACGCGAGCCCGAGCGGCCCGCCCGACCGTTTCGTCCAGCAGGCCCTCGCCGGGACCACCCGCGGGACCCTGACGGCCTTCACCATCACCACCCCCTACGGCCCGAACGAGCGGCCGGGCCGCGACCTGGTGCGCGACCTCCGGGCCGGCACGGGGACGCTAGCTCCTCCGGCGGGGCTCCGTGTGCTCGTCGGGGGCGGAGCGGCCGACGTCGAGGACGTGGTGACGGGCATCGCCCAGGACTTCCCGCGGACGGCGATCTTCATCGTCGTCAGCACCTACCTGGTGCTCTTCCTCCTGCTCCGGGCCGTCTTCCTGCCGCTCAAGGCGCTGGTCATGAACACGCTCTCGATCACCGCTTCCTTCGGGGCCCTCGTCTGGATCTTCCAGGACGGCAACCTGTCGGCGATCCTCGGCACGCGTCCGCTGGGCTTCGTGGAGACGACCGAGCCGATCATCCTCTTCTGCGTCCTCTTCGGGCTGTCCATGGACTACGAGGTCTTCCTGCTCACGCGGATGCGCGAGACCTGGGACCGGACCGGCGACAACCGGAAGGCCGTCGCCCACGGCCTGGAGCGGAGCGGGCGGATCGTGGGTGCCGGGATTCCTGGCACGCCGCCTGCCGGACATCGCGGACCACGAGGCCCGGCCGTGACGGGCGGGTGGCGGCCCCGGCTGACGATCGCCGCGGCGGTCCTCGCCGCGCTCGCAAGCGGCTGTTCCGGCCCGATCCTGGCCAATCCGCCGGCGATCCTGGTCGTGCCGCCGACGGCGTCTCCGGGCCCGTCGCGGCCGCCCGACCCGCAGCCCATCGCCTTCCCCCGCGACGACGCCCCGCACGACCGCCTCACCGAGTGGTGGTACTACACCGGCCATCTCGGCGATGGCGCCGGCGGCCGCTGGGGGTTCGAGTTCGTCGTCTTCAGGGCCGAGCGCGGCGGCTTCCCGGTCACGTGGGCATCGCACCTCGCCCTGACGGACGAGACCGGCGGCACGTTCGCCTACGCGCAGCGGAGCGAGATCGGTCCCCAGGTCGACCAGTCGCCCGCCAGCGGGTCGGGGTTCGCCTTCACGGTCCGCGGCGCGAATCCCCTCCTCCCGTCGACGGCGGCGGTGGGGCCCTGGGTCATGACCGGGGCCGGCGGTGCAGATCGGCTCGGCGGCACGCTCGACGACGGAACGGCCCTCCAACTGCAATTGCAGGCGGCCAGGCCACCGACCCTCCACGGCGGAAACGGCTGGATCGACTTCGGACCGGCCGGGGGGTCGTACTACTACTCGCGGACGCGGATGGCGGCGGCCGGGACCCTCACGGTCGCGGGACGGCCGGTGGCGGTGACCGGGGAGGCCTGGTTCGACCACCAGTGGGGCGACTTCATCTCGGTCGGCGGCGGTGGCTGGGACTGGTTCGCGGTGAACCTCGACGACGGCACCGACCTCACCGTCTCCAGAGTCCGGGCGGCGGACGGCACGTACCCCCTCGTGTACGGAACGCTCGTGGACGCGGCCGGTGCGAGCCACCCGCTCGCCGGCCGGGACTTCACCGTGACCACCGACCCGGCCCGGACGTGGACCTCGGCCACCACGGGCGCGGTCTACCCGGCTGCCTGGTCGATCGACGTTCCCGGCAGCGACCTCCGGATCGCCCTCCGGCCAACGGTCGCGAACCAGGAGCTCGACACGCGGGCCTCGACAGGTGTCGTCTACTGGGAGGGCTCCCAGGTGGTGCAGGCCGTTCGCGGTGGCGACCTCGTGGTCGGCGGTCAGGCCTATGTCGAGCTGACCGGCTATGCGCCCCGGCAACCGTAGGCGTCGAGGGCCGGCGGTCCATTCGGCCCTTCCGAGGGATGCGGCGGGCCGCCGACGATCGTGGCCATGCGGCTGGAGCTGACCCTTCGGGGCGACTACGCGGTCCGGGCGATGCTGGCCATCGCCCGGCGCGACGGCGGCGCGCCCACGCCCTCGCGGGCGATCGCGACCGAGATGGACATTCCGGTCGGGTTCCTCGCCCACGTCCTCGGCGACCTCGTCCGGGCGGGCCTGGTCACGGGGACCACGGGCCGCGCCGGCGGCTACCGGCTGGCGCGACCGGCTGCCGAGATCGATCTTCTCCAGGTCGTCGACGCCATCGAGGGCGACGGCATGACCGGGCGCTGCGTCCTGCGCGGCGGGGCCTGCCGCCTCGATGGCGTCTGTGCCGTCCATGTGCCGTTCATGGCCGCGACCGAGGCACTGCGGCGCGAGCTCCGGGCGACGAGCCTTGCGACCGTCGCGGCACGGTCACGAGCGCTCGATTCGCAGCGACCGGGGCCCTAAGAGTCGGGTCCTTGGTCCCGGGCTGGCGGGCCATTCGGCCCGTTACGACGCCAGGATCCCGCGCGATATTCGTACCGCTGCGGTATTGGTTTGGCCGGGCCTGCCGGCGCCCCCCGCCAGCGAGGCGGCCGAACGGCCGGGAGTCGGCGAGATGCTTCCACGAAGGCTGCTGGGAATCTTCATGGTCAGCGCAGTCCTCGCCGGCGCCTGTGCGCCCGCGACCGGCGCCCCGACGTGGACGTACACCCCCGGCAAAGCCGCGGCCGCCGCGACGCCCGCCGCGAGCCAGGGCCAGACCGCCAGCGGCGACGTCCTCGGGACGCTCGAGGTCCGCGCCGTCGACCTCGGCTTCGAGCCGAAGTCCTTCTCCGTCACCAAGGCTGGGCGGTACGAGGTCAAGCTGACCAATAGCGGAGCCATTGCGCACTACGTGACGTTCTCCAACGGAACCACGACCGGGCTCGTAAAGCCCAGTGAGACCAAATCGGTCACCGTTGACGTGCCCTCCGGCGGGATCAGCTTCATCTGCTCGGTTCCAGGCCACGCGGATGCCGGCATGAAGGCCTCCATCACTGCCGCCGGCGGAACGGCCGCGGGCGGCGAAGGCGGAGGCAGCACGGGCGGAGGCGCGACGGCGGAGGTCCAGCCGGATCCCAATGCCCCGGCCTACGTCCTGAACCCGGCCGCGGCCCCGGCGCTCCTGCCGGGCACGACGCACGACATCGTGATCAACATCGAGGAGAAGGCCATGACCGTGGCCAACGGTTTCGTGCAGAAGGTCTGGACCTTCGAAGGAACCGTCCCCGGCCCGGTCATCCGCGTCAAGGTCGGCGACAAGGTCCGGATCACCCTGAAGAACCCCACGTCGAACGCGGTGCCCCACTCGATCGACTTCCATTCCAGCCAGGTGGCCTGGAATGACGAGATGACCTCGATCAATCCGGGCGAGGAGAAGATCTACGAGTGGCGCGCCGACTACGCCGGTGTCTGGATGTACCACTGCGGAACGGCCCCGGCTCTCCACCACATCGCGAACGGCATGTTCGGCATGGTCATCGTCGAGCCGAAGGAGGGCCTCCCGCCGGTCGACGCGGAGTTCGCCGTCGTCCAGAGCGAGTGGTACCTGGGCCCGCAGGGCCAGATCTCATCGCTTGCGAAGGCGGCCGCCGCCGCGCCGGCCCCCGACTTCGTGGTCTTCAACGGGATCGCCAACCAATACAAGGACAACCCCATCAAGGTGGCCACCGGTGCTCGCGTTCGCGTGTTCGTCCTGAACGCCGGCCCGAGCATTGACAGTTCGTTCCACGTGGTGGGGACGATCTTCAGTTCAGTGATCAAGGAGGGCATCTCGCTCCTGCCCGGAAATTCCGGGAACTGGGGTGCCCAGGCGATGGACCTCTCGCCCGCGCAGGGCGGGATCGTCGAGTTCGTCATGCCCGAGGACGGCCTCTACCCGATGGTCACCCACGCCTTCAATTTGGTGGGGCGCGGCGCCCTCGGCCTCTTCCAGGCCGGCGACGGCAACCCGAAGAACTGACCCCGACCGTCCCCGAAGTGGCCCTCCCGGCCCGACCCCCCGCGGGCCGGGAGCCACTCCTCGGCGTCGCCCGGTTGCGGTTCGGGTTTTCACGGGTGCCGGGGTTGCGCGATCGGCCTGGCTGATCAAGTTCGGCGCGGATGAGCGCGGCCAGCGACACCGGCCGTCGGATTCGTTGCCCGGCTCCGAGCGGCGAGCCTCGACATGATCGAAGACCGCGATCAAGCCAACGGGGCGATCAAGCCAATGCCCGAGTGCATCGGCGCAGCCTCCCTGGGCCGCTAATCCTCGGGACGCGGCTGGCGCAGCCAGACGACGAGGGCGATGACGAAGCGGAGGACGAGGCTCAACCCGTAGCTGGTGCACCACACGCAGACCGCGTGAATGATCGCGATCTGCAGGTACAGGAAGTAGACCTCGAAGACAACCCCGGCGAGTGACAGGCCGTAGTGGCCGAGCAGCAGGCCGTACAGGTTCGATCGCCACCAGGCGATGGCGAGGGTCAGGAGGATCAGCGACAGGCCGACGCCGAAGACGGCGACCGGGACGCCGCCGATCCGGCTGTATTCGCTCTGGGCCACCGTCTCGCAGCCGTGGAGGGGGCCGCAGGTCGGGATGCCGCCCGACAGCTCGACCACCGAGAGATAGCTCGCGATGGCCAGGCCGATGGTGTCCAGGACGGCCAGGATGAGGCCCGGGTGGACGCCGAAGATCGGCCGGACGGCCGCCCGCCGCATCACGGGCCGGTGGAGGCCGACGGTTCGGTGGAGGCCGACGGGCCCGTGGAGGCCGACGGGCCCGTGGAGCCGGCCGGCGAGCTGCCCGCCGCGGCCGCCAGCGCCCGGATCTGCGCCGCGAGCGTCGCGGCCGGGGGTACGCCGGCAGTGATGGGGCCGCCGTTGAGCGAGATGGAGGGCGTCGAGCTGACGCCGAGCCGGCGGGCCGCGGTGGTCTCGGCGTTGACGGCAGCTCGGGCCGCCGAGCCGGCGACGCACTCGTTCCAGGCGTTCATGTCCAGCCCCGATGCGGACGCAAGCGAGGCGATGTACTCGCTGGTGTAGCCGCCGCTGTTCTCGACGAGCTGGTTCCAGAAGACGTAGTCGTGGTACGTCCAGTACTTGCCCTGGGCCGCCGCGCAGCGGGCCCCGGTCGCCAGCTCCACCGATTCGTTCGGCGAGCCCGCCCCCACGATGTCGATGTCGTGGGCCTCGATCCGGAGCATCCCGGTGTCGACGAACTCGGTCTTGAGCGAGGCGAACTGCTGGCGCACGAACTGGCCGCAGTAGGGGCACTGGAAGTCGGAGTAGACGGCCAGCACGACCGGCGCGGTCGGGCTGCCGAGGGACTGGTCCTTCACCACGGCGCCGGTGTACGAGACGGGCGGTGCCAGGAGCTTGCTGGACGAGGGGGTCGGCTTCTGGTTGACGGCGATGAGGACGATCGCGGCCACCAGGGCCAGCACCGAGACGAGGACGAAGGGCGACTGCCAGACCGGCCGTCGCG
>JACQEH010000125.1 GCA_016200675.1 Chloroflexota bacterium
ACATAGCCGATCCGCCGGCGCAACCCAATCGGATCGGCACGGCCGACGTCCTCGCCTTCCACCGTCCGACGGCGACGCTGCTCGTGGTCGAGGTCAAGTCCGTCGTCCCCGACGCGCAGGCGATGCTGTCGGGCCTGGATCGAAAGGCGCGGCTTGGCCCCCGCATCGGGATCGAGCGGGGCTGGCGATGCACGAATGCGGCACGCCTTCTTGTGCTGCCCGACGAGCGGACGGCGCGACGGCGCCTCGGCGCAATGTCCGCAACGCTGGGTCGTGCCCTGCCCGAGAGGACAATCGCCGTGCGACGCTGGCTCCGGGCACCATCCGGGCGCCTCGCCGGCGTGTTGTTCCTGTCAGATCGACACGGGGCGGGGACTCGTCACCGGGTTCCGGCGACGCGGCGCTCCTCGCAGCACGGATCGTCGGGCGCTTCCTGACAGATCCTCTCCGTCCCGTCGACCTGGCCCGCGATCTTCGTCCAAGCCTCATGCCACGTCGAGCTGTCACGAACGTTGTGCTCGTGTCAGATCGACACGGGGCGGGGGCTCGTCACCGGCTTCCCGGCGCCGCGGCCCGCCGAGGTCCGGCGCCGCGGCCCGCCGAGGCGCCGCGCCGCGGCCCGCCGAGGTGCGGCGCCGCACGGCATCGAGGCGCCGCGCCCCGAATCGAAACGGCCCGCCACGGAGGCGGGCCGTTCCAACCACTCGCTCCGAGCAGGGAGCTCAGACTTCCTTGAACTCGCCCTCGACCGTCTCGTCGGCGGCGCCGGCACCGGACCCGGCACCATCGCCGCCGGCCGCGCCGCCGCCGAAGGCGTCGCCGCCGTTGGGATTGAAGCCACCGGCGTCGGCCCCGTCCGGGCCGGCCTCGCCCGCGGCAGCCGCGGCTTGGTAGGCCGCCGCCCCGACGCGCGAGAGGGACTCGACGAGCGCCTCGGACGCCGTCTTGACGGCCTCGGTGTCGTCGCCCTTGAGGGCCTCGCGGACCGTGGCGACCTTCGTCTCCACCTCCGCCCGGTCCTCGGACGAGACCTTGTCGCCGAGGTCCTTGAGGGTCTTCTCGGCCTGGTAGGTGAGCTGCTCCGCCTGGTTGCGGGTCTCGACCTCCTCGCGGCGCTTGCGATCCTCCTCGGCGTGCTCCTGGGCATCGCGAACCATCTGGTCCACGGCCGCCTTGTCGAGCATGGAGCTGGCCGTGATCCGGACCTGCTGCTCCTTGGAGGTCGCCCGGTCCTTGGCCTTGACGTCGAGGATGCCGTTGGCGTCGATGTCGAATGTCACCTCGATCTGGGGAATCCCCCGCGGGGCGGGCGGGATGCCGTCGAGGATGAACCGACCCAGGGTCTTGTTGTCCTGGGCGAAGTCGCGCTCGCCCTGGAGGACGTGGATCTCGACCTGGCTCTGGTTGTCCGAGGCCGTCGAGAACGTCTGCGACTTGGAGGTCGGGATGGTCGTGTTCCGGTCGATGAGCCGGGTCATGACGCCGCCCAGGGTCTCGATGCCGAGCGACAGCGGTGTGACGTCCAGGAGCAGGACGTCCTTGACCTCGCCGCCCAGCACGCCGGCCTGGATGGCAGCACCGACGGCGACGACCTCGTCCGGGTTGACGCCGCGGTGGGGCTCCTTCCCGAACAGGCTCTTGACGAGCTCCTGCACTGCGGGCATCCGGGTCATGCCGCCGACGAGGATGACCTCGTCGATGTCGGCGGGCTTGAGTCCGGCGTCCTTGAGCGCCGCCAGCACGGGCCCCTTGGTCTTGTCGACGAGGTCGCCCACGAGGTCCTGGAGCTTGGCCCGGGAGAGCGTCATCACGAGGTGCTTCGGCCCGGAGGCGTCGGCCGTGACGTAGGGCAGGTTGACCTCGGTCTGGGTCGAGCTGGAGAGCTCGATCTTCGCCTTCTCCGCCGCCTCCTTCAGGCGCTGGAGGGCCATGCGGTCCTTGCCCAGGTCGATCCCCTGGTCCCGCTTGAACTCCTACGCCATCCAGCGGATGACGCGGTCGTCGAAATCGTCGCCGCCCAGGTGCGTATCCCCGTTGG
>JACQEH010000126.1 GCA_016200675.1 Chloroflexota bacterium
AGGGACCCAGCTGCTCCGCGATCTTGGCGATGTCGGGGCGGTCGAGGAAGCCGGTCGTCAGGCAGTCGAGCCAGGGCAGGATCTCATCGGTCTGGATCGGCCGAGTCGCGTAGGTCATGCCGCGACTCTAGCGCGCGTCGCTCCCTCGCATCGGGTCCGACCGTGCTGCGCCCGTGGGCTCGAATCGGCGGGGCCGACGGTCGGCCGCGGCTGTGCGACGATGCCGCCATGTTCGACCTCGCCGGGCCGGCCTGGCACTTCGGGGTGCCGCCCCTGGAGCTCGTCGTTCGATCGCTGCTCGTCTACTTCCTGCTCCTCGCGGCCCTTCGGGTGTCCGGCAAGCGCGAGCTCGGCCAGTTCACCATCTTCGATCTCGCCGCGGTGCTCCTGGCCGCCAACGCGCTCCAGCCCGCGATCACCGGTCCCGATGCCTCGATCCCTGGCGCCACTGTCATCGTCGTCACGCTCTTCGGCACGAATCGCCTTGTGGCCATGGCCCGTCGCCGGTTCTCGTTCGTGCGCCGGCTCATCGACGTGCCGGCCACGGTGATCGCCCGCGACGGCGCCTGGATCCCGGAGGCCCTGATCTCCGAGAATCTCGACGACGACGACCTCGCCCAGGCCCTCCGGGAACGCGGGTTGGAGAAGATCAAGGACGTCAAGCTCGCGGTCCTCGAGCACGACGGGTCGATCAGCGTCGTGCCAAAGGACGGACCGGAGGTCCGGATGCACGCCCGGGTTCGCCGCTACAGGACGCGAGGTGGCAGCGCTCGATGACGCGCCGCGTGAGCGCCGGGATCCTCCTGTATCGCGACGGGCCGGCCGGCCTGGAAGTGCTCCTCGCCCATCCCGGCGGTCCCTACTTCGCGAATCGCAACATCGGCCACTGGACGATCCCGAAGGGCGAACCCGGCGACGAGGACGACCTGTTCGCGGCGGGCGCGCGGGAGTTCCACGAGGAAACCGGTCACGCCCTGGCGGCGGTCGCCGCGGACCCGGCGGCCAGCCCGCTCCCCCTCGGGTCGGTCATCCAGGCGAGCGGCAAGGTCGTCCATGCCTGGGCCGTCCGGGGCGACCTCGATCCCGCCCGCGCGTCGTCCAACACGTTCGAGATCAACTGGCCGCCGGGGTCCAGCACCAGGGAGGTCTTCCCGGAGATCGATCGGGTGGCCTGGTTCCCCATCGAGGAAGCGCGCCGGCGGGCCAATCGCTCCCAGGCGGCCTTCATCGAGCGGCTGCTGGCGAAGGTCGAGGAGACCGAGCCCACGTCGGGCTGACCAGTCGGCCGCGAGGTGTGGGGACGACCTCGGCCACGTGGCCGGCGCGGGGGTCCCGGCGCCATCTCCCGACTCGCGGCGGCTACCATCGGCCGCAATGCCCGATGCCAGGACCACCCTTCCCACCCTCGATCGGGCAGTCGCGCGCCGGTTCCTCGTCCTTCGCCATCTCCTGGCACCGCCCCGCGGGCTCCCGTCCGCGCCCGAGAGCGTGCTGCGGGTCATGGATCGCATCGGGTCCCTGCAGTTCGACCCGCTCGAGGTCGCGGGACGGAACCACGACCTCGTCCTCCTGGCCCGGATCGCCGGCTATCGCCGGGAGTGGACCGACCACTGGCTCTACGAAGACCGGCGCCTGTACGAGACGTACAACAAGGGTCTCTCGATCGTGCCGCTGGCGGAGCTGCCTTGGTTCCGGCACACGTGGGACCGAAGCCACGCCCGCCACACCGGAAGCACGTTCGACGACCACGCCCCCCTCGTGGAGGAGCTGCTGACACGGATCCGCGACGATGGCCCGCTGCTGCCGCGGGTGGTTGGGCCGCGCCAGGCGATCGACTGGTACTGGCGCCCCACGAACCAGGTCCGGGCGATCCTCGAGGCGCTCGCCGAGTCGGGGATCCTGGGGATCGCCCGCCGCGAGGGCAACCTCCGCGTCTACGACCTGGTGGAGCGGCTCTTTCCGGCCGAGCTCCTCGCCGAGCGGCATCCGGAGCCGGACCAGCGGCGGCACCGGCTGCTGTCGCGCTACCGCGGCGGCGGGCTGCTGGGGACGGGCGGCCAGTCCGAGCTCTGGTATGGCACCGGGCGCACCGCCCCGGAGCGGGCGGAGCTGCGCGAGGACCTCGAGGCGCGGGGCGAGATCGTGGCCGTGGCCGTCGAGGGCTTCAAGGGGCCGCGCTACCTCCTCGCCTCGGAGCTGCCGGTCGTCGAGCAGGCGCGCAGCGAGATAGCGGCGGGGCTCCCGCCCGGAGGTCGCGCGGCGGGCGTCGCGTTCCTTGCCCCGCTCGATCCGTTCTGCTGGGATCGCGACCTCCTGCGGCGGCTGTTCGACTTCGACTATGTCTGGGAGGTGTATGTCCCCGAGGCCAAGCGCCGCTGGGGCTACTACGTCCTGCCGATCCTGTACGGGGACCGGCTGGTCGGGCGAATCGAGCCGCGGATCGAGCGCCGGGCGGGGCGGCTCCGGATCGCGGGCCTGTGGTGGGAAGCCGGCTTCGACCCGCTCGACGACCCGGGATTCGCGCCGGCCTTCGCGGCTGCCGTGGACGCCCACCGGGAGTTCGGGGGCATGGGTCGGGTGGTGTTCCCGCGCACGGCCCAGCTGCGTCCGTTCCTCACGGAGGTGCGGGCGATCCTCGGCCGCTGACTGCATGGCCAGGCGATCGCCGCCCGGATCCGCGCGCCTGTGGGACGATGCGTCGCAAGGAAGCGCCAATCACCGCCCGGAGGTACCGCCCGATGGCTGAACAGCGCCACGCACAGGTCACCTGGAGCGGCGACCTGCTGTCCGGGGCCGGAACCATCGACTACGTGTCGAGCGGCGTCTTCGCCAGGATGCCGGTCTCGTGGGCCGCGCGGACCGGACCGCACAACGGCAAGACGTCCCCGGAGGAGCTGCTCGCGGCGGCCCACGGGAGCTGCTTCTCGATGGCCTTCTCGTCTCGCCTCGCCAAGAACGGCACCCCGGCAACGACGCTTCGCGTGAAGGCCGAGGTCACCTTTGACAACGCGAGTGGCGGCTGGAAGGTCACACGGAGCACCATCACCGTCGTCGGCGACGTTCCCGGCATCGATCTCGCCACCTTCCGGACGATCGCCGAGGACGCCAAGGAGAACTGCCCGATCTCGATCGCCCTGAAG
>JACQEH010000127.1 GCA_016200675.1 Chloroflexota bacterium
CTGCCGGTCGATCATGGCCGAGGCGCTCTTCCGCGAGCTCGGCGGCGACCGCGTCAGCGTGGCCTCTGCCGGGAGCCAGCCTGCCGGGGCGGTCAACCCCCTCACGATCCGCGTCCTCGACGAGGCCGCGATGGAGCACGACTGGGCTCGCTCCAAGCCGATGACCGAGTTCCTCGACCAGCCATTCGACCATGTGATCACGGTCTGCGACGACGCGGCCGAGGCCTGCCCGACGTTCCCGGGGCCGGCCGTGCGGACCCACTGGAGCATTCCCGACCCCGCCCTGGCCACCGGGACCGACGCCGAGCGCCTGCCCGTCTACCGGGCGACGCTCGCGGACCTCCGGGCCCGGATCGCGGGCTTCCTCGCGGCGCTTCCCGGATGAGTGCCCGTCGCCGGCCGGTCGTCGAGCTCTATCTGCTGCGCCACGCCGACGCGGGCGATCCCGAAGCCTGGCCCGGCGACGACGCCGACCGCCCGCTGAGCGGCAGGGGCCGCCGCCAGGCGGAGGCGCTCGCGACCTTCCTCGCGGATCGAGGCTTCGCGCCCGGCGCGATCCTCAGCTCGCCCCTGGCTCGGGCCCGCCAGACGGCGGACATCCTGGGACAGCGCCTCGGCGTGCCCGTGGTCATCGAGGCACGCCTCGCCGACGACCTCGACGCGGCCGGGCTGGAGGCGATCCTGGACGATGCCGGGCGCCCCGCGGCGCCGGTTCTCGTGGGCCACGATCCGACCTTCAGCAGCATCGCGGCCGAACTGGTCGGAGCGCCCCGGCTGGCGATGAAGAAGGGGGCGCTTGCGCGGATCGACGTCAGCGGCTCGATGGTCGACGGCGACGCGGTCCTCCGCTGGCTCATCCCGCCCGACGCGCTGACGGGCCGCTAGCTCGGGCGAACCGACGCCTCGGGCGCAGCGGCGGTCGCCGGCGGGCGACGCACGAGGTCGGAGGCGGGCACGAAGTCGCCCGGCACCAGGCTCCGGGCAAGGGCGGCGAGCTGGGCGATCGCCTCGGGCGAGAGGCGATACCAGAGGTTCGAGCCGCGTCGCTCAGCGGTCACGACGCCCGCCTCCCGGAGCACCCGAAGGTGGTGCGAGACCGTCGGCTGGGAGATGTCGCGCGAGTCGGTGAAGTCGCAGGCGCAGACGCCGTCGCAGGCGGCGAGCTGGCGGACGATCGAGAGGCGGACGGGGTCGGCGAGGGCGGCGAGGAGCCTGGCATCGGGATCGAGGGTGCGTGCCATGTGGGCATCATAATCGATGGCCTTCGATATTGACAATCATCAATATCAATGGCATATTGATGACGGTCGATACGACTGAGCAACCGCCAGGACGGCGGACAAGGAGGCCAGCAATGTTCCATCTTCATCCCGGGAGCTTCGGCATCGGGTTCGAGGACCCGGCCGCGGACCGCGACCGGATGCACCGGGTCGCCCTCCACGAGGCCCGCATCGCCACCGATCACCGGGCCGCCGACCACGACGATCTCGCGCTGGCGAACAGCCTGCGGGCAGCGCGCCCACGCCTCGCGACGCCGCGGGGCGGCAGCGCCGACCTCGCCGCCTGCTGCGCCTAGACTAAAGGCCCACCCCACCCGGGAGATTCCGATGACCACCGCGCCTCGCACCGTTCCTGCGTCCGAGCCCATCGCCGACGTGCATGCCACGGTTCGCGCGCGGTACGCGGAGGCGGCCCTCGCCGCAACCGCGGATCCGGCGACGCCCGGGCGCTCCGAAGCCCTTGAATCCTGCTGCGGGGACGATGGCCGGGTCGTCTTCGGCTCGCTGCTCTACGCCCTCGACGAGCGGGCCGGCCTGCCGGACGCGGCCGTCCTGGCGTCGCTCGGCTGCGGCAACCCCACGGCCGTCGCGGAGCTCCGACCCGGTGAGACCGTCCTCGACCTCGGCTCGGGCGGCGGCATCGACGTGCTCCTGTCCGCCAGGCGTGTCTGCGACACCGGGCGCGCGATCGGCGTCGACATGACCGACGAGATGCTCGAGCTGGCGGAAGCCAACGCCCGCGAGGCCGGCGTGACGAACGTCGAGTTCCGGAAGGGCGCCATCGAGGCCCTGCCGGTCGGCGACGCCGAGGTCGACGTGGTCATCAGCAACTGTGTCATCAACCTCGCCGCGGACAAGGCCGCCGTCCTCGCCGAGATCGCCCGGGTCCTCCGGCCCGGCGGCCGGATGGGCGTCAGCGACATCGTGGCCGACGACGCGCTCACGCTCGCCGAGCGAGCCGCCCGCGGCTCGTACGTCGGCTGCATCGCCGGGGCACTCTCCTACGGCGAGTTCCGGGCCGGCCTTGCGGCCGCGGGCCTGGTCGACATCGCGATCGAGCCCACCCACGCTGTCGCCGAGGGTCTCGTCGCGGCGATCATCCGGGCCACCAAGCCGCTCGGGTGGTCGGGCGTGGACCACGACCGGCTGGCGGCTGCCTTGCCGTCGTCGAGGGCGACCCGTGCGCTCGCGGTCGTCGACGCCGGCGCCTGCGGCTGCGGCAGCGGCAACTGCTGCTGAGCGCTCCCCCGCTCACGGCCTAGATCCCATAGGTTCTTGTCAAGGTTCGACCCCCCCAGCTGGGGTCGAAGTCCTGACCATTGCGCCAGACGCCCCAGACCAGGCTCAGGGCTTTGCGCATGCAGTGGCCGAGGGCGTTCATCTTGCTCTTGCCGGCTGC
>JACQEH010000128.1 GCA_016200675.1 Chloroflexota bacterium
AGCCCGGGAGCCCCGTCGCCCTGCCGCTCCCGGCGAGCGCCACGAGCCTGATCGTCACGCGCCCGGACGGGTCCACGGCGGAGCTCCTGCCGGGGACCATCGGCGGCTCGAGCGTCAGCTTCAGCCAGACCGACCAGCTCGGGGTCTACACGGCGACGGCCGTCCTCCCGAAGGCCACGCCGACGCCGGCTGCCCCGGCGACCGCGAGCGGCGGGCCCTCGAGCGCTCCCGGCCCCGCTGGGAGCGCCGGACCCGGGGCGTTGGCGACGCCCGTCCCGAGCGCGCCGGCGGTGGATCCGCGGGCGCCCATGCGCTTCGCCGTCGACCTCTTCAACACGGCCGAATCCAACATCGCGCCGGGATCGCCATCCCTGATCGAAGCCCTGGGCGGCGGCACCGCGTCTTCGGCGAACCCGTCGGCATCGCCCGGCTCGTCCGGCACGGCGGGACCGGCCACGAGCGGCAGCCCGGCGCCCTCGAGCGGCGCGGGCGCCACCGCGAGCGAGCGCCCGGCCGCGCGCGACGAGCTGTGGGTTCCGATCGTGCTGCTCGTCCTCGTCGTCCTCATGGCCGAGTGGCTCGTCTACCAGCGGGATGCGGTCCTCCGCCTGTGGCGCGGGCTGCGGGGCCGCCTGGCCCGGGGCGGGGACGCGTAGATGGGCATCCGCTTCGAGGCGCCCGCCTGGCTGCTCCTCCTGGCTCCGGCCCTCCTGGTCACGTTCGTCCCCCACCTCGCGGCCCGTCGGCGCACCGGCATCGGCCGGCGGCGCGTTGCCCTCGTCGTGCGGACCCTCCTCCTCGCCTCGCTCGTGGCCGCCCTGGCTGGCTTCCAGCTCGTCCTGCCCGTCGATCGCCTGGCCACGGTCTTCGTCGTCGACCTGTCCGATTCGGTCGGCAGCGACGGGCATGCCTCGGCCCTCGCCTTCCTGCGGGACAGCCTGGCGGCCATGCCCGAGGGCGATGCCGCGGGGGTCGTCGCCTTCGGCAAGGACGCCCTGGTGGAGCGCCTGCCCGAGGAGGTCCGGCGGATCGACCGGATCCGCTCCACGCCGGTGACCGCGGCCACCGACATCGGCGGCGCCCTCCGCCTCGCCTCGGCGCTCTTCCCCGACGAGATGCAGAAGCGGATCGTCCTCGTCTCAGACGGTAACGACACTACGGGGCGCGGCCAGCAGGAGGCGGCTCTCGCGGCGGCGCGGGGCATCCAGGTCGAGACGCGCGTGGTCGGATTCGCGCAGCGCGACGAGGTCCTCGTCGAGCGGCTTCAGACACCCTCGGTCGCTCGGCTCGGGGAGACGATCCAGGCCGTTGCCTCCATCTCGTCCAGCGTTGCCCAGCCGGCCACGGTCCGCCTCTACGTCGACGGCCAGCAGGTTGCCGAGAAGACGGTCGACCTGGCGGCCGGGGCGAATCAGCTCACGTTCGAGGTCAAGCCGGCGGAAGCGGGCTTCCACACCTTCCGAGCCGTGGTCGAGGCCGCCCGGGACACGTTCAGCCAGAACAACCGGGCCGACTCGAACACGATCATCAAGGGTGAGCCCCGGATCCTGGTCCTGGCCGGCAACGCCGACGTGGCAACGCAGCTCGTCGGCGCCCTGACCACGGAAGGCCAGAAGGTCGACTCGATCATCCCCGAGGCCCTCGCGACCGACTTCGCCGCCCTTGCAACGTACGACAGCGTCGTCCTGGTCGACGTCCCGCGCATCCGCCTGAGCGACCGGCAGCTGGGCGCGCTCCAGGTCTACGTCCGGGACCTCGGGCGGGGGCTGGTGATGGTCGGCGGGCCCGAGAGCTACGGCGCGGGCGGCTACGCCAAGACCGCCCTCGAGGCCACGCTCCCGGTGGACATGGGCGTTCGCAACCGGCAGCAGGAGCCAGACATCGCCCTCGTCGTGGTGATCGACAAGTCGGGCTCCATGGATGCCTGCCACTGCAACTCGTTCCAGGGCGGCAAAGGCGGCGGCCAGCTCCAGGGCGTGCGCAAGGTCGACATCGGCAAGGAGGCGATCCTGCGTGCCGCGGCGGCCCTGACGCAGCGCGACGAGCTCGGCGTGGTGGCCTTCGACGACGCCGCCCACTGGGTGGTCCAGACGAAGCCTGTCGGCCAGATCAGCGACCTCCAGGGGCTCCTGGGCGGGATCAACCCGAACGGCACCACCAACATCTTCACGGGCCTGGACCAGGCCGTCCAGTCCCTCGAGAAGACGACGGCGACGCGCCGCCACATCATCCTCCTGACCGACGGCTGGTCGAGGTCCGGCCAGTACGACGCGATCCTGGCCAAGATGAAGGCGGACGGGATCACCCTCTCGACGGTCGGCGCGGGCGGCGGCGCCAACCCGTTCC
>JACQEH010000134.1 GCA_016200675.1 Chloroflexota bacterium
GCCGTGGCGGGCGGGCTCGGGGCGCACGGGGTTGCGACCGCCCACGTCGTCTCGGATGTGGCGATCGCCGGTGCCTACGCCCCGGCCGCCTGGGGCGCATCGCTCGCCGCCCTCGCAACGAGCCGTGGAGCCGCCACGGTGCTGGCGCCGGGTTCGGATCGCGGCGCCGAGGTGCTCGCCCACGCGGCGGCCCGGTTGGGGTTGCCGCTGGCTGCGAACATCCTGTCCGCCACGCCAGGAAGACTATGGACGCTCAGTCGCCAACGCTGGGCCGGTAGCCTCATCGAGGACGCGACGCTCGAGGCGCCGGTCGCCCTCCTGAGCATGGCGCCGCACGCGGTCGCCGTGGACGAGCGAGCCGGCTCGCCAGCCGCGGCGGTGACGCCATTCGCGCCGGCACTCCCTGCTGCGGATCTGGCCGTCCGGGTGACCGGTCACGAGGCACCGGCGGCCGGCTCCGTCTCCCTCGCCGACGCGAAGGTCGTCGTCGGCGGCGGCCGGGGCGTGGGCTCCTCGGCCGCGTTCTCCGAGCTCGAGGAGCTCGCCGGGCTGCTCGGCGGCGCCGTCGGCGTCTCACGTGCGGTCACCAGCAACGGCTGGCGCCCCCATACCGAACAGGTGGGCCAGACCGGCCTTCGGATCGCCCCCGACCTGTACATCGCCTGTGGCATCAGCGGAGCGATCCAGCACATCGTCGGCTGCAAGGCGGCCAAGCGGATCCTGGCCATCAACACCGACCCCGAGTCGCCGATCATGGCCGTCGCCGATTACGCCGTGCTCGGCGATCTCCACGCGATCGTGCCGGCCATCTCGGCCGAGATCCGGCGCCGGCGGGGATAGCCGAGAACACGGCGCGTGAGATCACGCCAAGCGAGAGGCATGCAGGCTCGTTCTTGAGGGATCGTTCGGGGCAGTGGAGGTAGGAGATGGAGCACCCAAACGCCGAGCTGATCAGGCGGGCGTGGGCGGCATATAACCACGGCGACGCCGAGGCATTCGGAGCCTGCCTCACGGATGATTGGCGCGAGTCAGAGCCAGGAACCGAAGGGTTCGTCACGCTCGAGGATGAGCGGCCGACGATGGTGCTGCACCGGACTGCCTTCCCGGACAAACACACCGAGATCCACCTGATCATCGCAGACGATGAAATGGTCGCGTGCTGCTGCACGGTTACTGCGACGCACACGGGCAAGTACCTTGACGCCGAGCCGACCTGGAAGCGCCTGGTCGTGCACGAGATGATGTTCAACCGGGTGCGGGAGGGTCGAGTCGCCGAGACATGGGCGATGACCGCGGGCCCTGGCTTCTACAAGCAGATCACTGGCCGGGACGCTCCGGGCAACGTTGACAACCTCGGGTGACATTGCCGCACGCCAAGTGAGCCTAACGCTGCGTCAATCAGCCAACTCGCCTCGCATGATGGTGACCGCCTGGCCGCCCACCCGGACGCGATCCCCGAGGAGTCGCACGGTCAACTCGCCTCGCCGCTCGGACAGTTGGTGCACCCGAAGCTCGTCTAGGCCAAGGATCGATCCCCAATAGAGACCGACGGCGCAGTGCGCCGAGCCCGTGGCCGGATCCTCCGGGATACCGATAGCCGGAGCGAAGACCCGAGACACGACGTCAAAGGCCGGGTCCTGCGAGCGAGCCGTTACCACCAGCGGATCCGGCAAATGCGCTTCGAGCCAGCCGAGATCTGGCACCATCGACTCCACGTCGTGCTCTGATGGGAGTTCGGCGACCACGAACGTGTGGCCGCGCCCAACCCAACGGACCGGCGCGCCGATCGCGTCGAGCAATCCTGGTGGCGGTTCGATGACCGCCAACGATTCGGCAGGAAAGTCCAGCTCCCCGGCGCCGCTCACCCGCCGAAACGCGGTCAACTCTCCGGCGAGCGTTTGGAATCGGATGGGAGTGTCGGCCTCCTCGTATCCGTCCTCCCACAGGACGTGCGCGGCCGCCAGCGTCCCATGCCCACACAGGTGGGTCTCCACCTTCGGGGTGAACCATCGGAGACCCCACGATCCGTCGCCCTTGGCGGTCGGGGCAACCAGGAACGCGGTGTTCGAGGCATTCATCTCGACGGCGACGGCCTGATACCAACTGGTGGCCCGGGAATCTGGCAGGAGGAAGACCGGGGCCGGGTTGCCGCCAAACGCAGCTCCCGTGAACGAATCCACTAGGCGGAACGGGACGCCCATGACCGCCCCTTTGTGCTGAGGAGTAGGCCATTACGATAGTCGACTTCGGGGAGGCTAGGACCATCGTCCTTCGGGCCCCGGGATGGCATCAGGTGACATTCCGGTACGCCAAGCGACGAGGGCGCAGTAGGTCGCGTAGTTCCCTGGGGCATGAGTCTCATGGCGACTAAGCACCTCCCGTGGCTCAAACTGACGATTCGGGCAATGCGACGTGCATGCTCGAGCTGCATCCGAGTCCCCCGAGGCATAAGGGTCCAGTCGGGCGCCGTTGGTGTGCTCGCCCGGTGTGCTAACGTCTGCGCATATCAACGCACACGATGGGGCGCTCGATGGGCCTTGCCCGAACCAACCTGACCCTGCCGGTCGATCTCCTCCGCCAGGTGGACGAGATCGCCGGTCCCCGCGGCAGGAGCCGGTACGTCGCCGACGCGGTCGCCCAGCGCGTGAAGCGGGATCGACTCGGTCGGGCAATCGACGCCGCAGCGGGTTCCCTCATCCCGAAGGGCGGTCGGCCGATGACTCGCGAGGAAGTTTCGGCCTGGGTGGAGGAGCTGCGCAGCGAGGTCAGCGACTGACATGCGCTACCTGCTCGACACGACCTTGCTCATCGACCAGGCCGTTGGGGACGCCTCGGCGATCGAGCTTCTCAGGCGGCTCTTCGAGGACGGGCACGAGCTCTACACCTGCGATGTCGTGTCCTGTGAAGCCTTGTCCCGCGGCGATCCCGATGCCCTCCGCCACATCGCCACGCTCCTCGACGCCCTCGAATACGTGTCGACCTCGCCGACGGCGGCTCGAAGGGCGGGGGCCGCTCGACGCGAGCGGAATGCAGCCGGGGGCAAGCGCGCGTTGCGCGATGCGCTCATTGCCGGTGTTGCCGCCGAGCTCGGTGCGGTGATCGTGACCCGGAACCGCCGCGACTTCGAGCGCGAGGGAATCAAGGTCCTCGGCTACTGACCTCGGGGTTCAGCTCGTGATGTCGATCGGGTGCCGAGGCGGCCGGTCGATCGTCAGGCGGAAGACGTCGGGTCGGCCTGCGGCAGAAGCGCTGAGTGTCGCACTCCAGACGCGGCTGAGCGGTGCGCGAGCCAGGGCTCGAGCGGTGGCTACGTGCCGCCGATTCGCCCGATCCGGGTTGCGCCGAGGGAGAGGGCGAGCGGCACCATCACCCCGGCGAGCGCGACCATGATCCACAGGACGACCACGAAGCTGCCCGACGCGTCGCGAACGAGGCCGAGCACGACCGGCGCGATCGACGAGACGACGTATCCGACCAGCAGCATCAGGGCCGTGATCGACGCGGCATCGGCGGGATCGCGCGCCGCGTCGACTGGGAGCGTCAGCGCCAGGGGGAAGAACGCCCCGATCCCCACCCCGAGGATGGCCACGGATCCGAACGTGATCATGGACCCCGGCCCCTCACCGGGCGAGAGGACGACTCCCAGGCTCCCGATCACGGCGATGACGCCGGCCGTGCCCATCTGGATCCGGCGGGTCCCGAACCGGTCGGCCACCGCCGGGACGGCCAGGGTCGTGAGCAGCCCGATGCCGTTGAAGAAGGCGATGAGCGCGGCCGCGTCGCCGACCGACCAGCCGCGTTCGACGTAGGCGCTCGCGAGCCAGGTGATCGAGGCGTAGAAGAGCGTCGACTGCGAGGCAAAGACGAACCCGAGGAGCCAGGCCGACGGTCGTCGCCAGGGCAGCTTCGGGAACGTCGGTCGCGAGCGCCCGCCGGTATCGGCCGGCATGAGGACGAGCCAGGCCAGGAGGGAGACGACCGCCGCCGCGGCGATCGCGCCGAAGGCAGGACGCCAGCCGCCCGTCGTATCGGCCAGCGGCACCACGATCGCCGCCGCGATGGAGCCGCCGATGATCATCCCGGCCACGTAGGCCCCCGTTGCGGCCGCCGGATGGCCGCGCGCGCGCGACCGGACGACCATCGAGAAGATCGGCCCCACGAGGGCCATCCCGACCCCGATGCCGACGGTCGTCGCAAGGACCGACGCCGCATCCGGCGCCATCGCCCGCGCGACCCCGAAGACGCCGACCATCGCGATGCAGGCCGCAACACC
>JACQEH010000153.1 GCA_016200675.1 Chloroflexota bacterium
CCGCGACGAGGAGGACCTCGCCCGGCTCAACGGTCAGGTTGATGCCGCGGATCGCGGGCTCGGACGCCCGCCGGTAGCGGAACGTCAGGTCCCGGATCTCGAGGATCGGCTCGGTCACCTGGGCTGGCCGCTGTCAGGCCGGGCGGATCCGGACGGGCCGGTCGACGGCGAGCTCGAGGCGCTCGGCGGCGTTGCCCTGGTTGTCGGCGAGGGACAGGTTGCCCTCGGAGTCCTCCATCACCAGCGACGTCCCCTTCGGGACGCTGCCGAACGTCCGCTCCCAGACGGAGACTTCGGTGACGGCCGGCCGGCCGGCGTGCGCCGGGAAGTCGAGGGCGAGCCGGCGACCGAGCGTCAGGGGACCGACCGCGGCCTCGAGGTCGGCGGTCCGCCCGGCGAAGGTCACGTTGCCGTAGATCATCACGTGGACGACCTCGCTCTCGAGCTCCCCTGGGCGGACGATCGGGCGCGGGAGCTCGAGGCGGGTGAGCGACGCCGGGTCGAGGGCCGGCCCCACGGCCTCGAGCGGCGTGCCGATCGCGAGGTGGGCGGCCATCGGGGCGAAGACGTCGCGGCCGTGGAAGCTGCTCGTGACGACGGGCAGCATGAGGTCGCGGTTCTCGAGGGCGCGGACGGCGACGACACCGCCCAGGCGCTCGGCGACGGGCTGGAGGAGCCCGTTGTCCGGCCCCACCAGGATGTCGCCCCGGCCGACCCGGATGGCGATCCCCCGGCGCTCCGTGCCGACCCCCGGGTCGACCACCGCCACGTGGATCCCAACGGGCATCCAGGGGAGGGCGAAGAGGAGCGTCGCCGCCCCGTCGCGGATCGAGAAGCGCGGGATCTGGTGGCTGACGTCGATGATGAGGGCGTCGGGTGCGATGCCGTACATGACACCACGACAGACGGCCGGGGCCGCGGGCCCGAAGTCGGTGGCGAAGGTGATGACGGGACGCGGCATGAGACTCCTCAGGCGGGACGGACGGTGACCGGCTGGCCGGCGCCGACCCCCAGCCTCGCGGCGGCATCGCCCTGGTTGACGGCGAGGGCCAGCTGGCCGAACGAGTTCTCGTAGAGGAGGGCCGACCCGAGCGGCACGTCGCCGAAGGTCCGGCCCCATGGCACCGTCGTCCGGATGGCCGCACCCCCGGCACCACCGTGGAATGCGAGCTCCAGGGTGCGGCCGGCGGTCAGCGACCCGATCGCCGCTTCGAGGTCGGCCGGCACCCCGGCAAGTCGAATGTTGCCGAACGAATCGACGAACAGGACGCTCGTCTCGAGGCTGCCCGGCTCGATCCGCGGGGCCGGGAGCTCGAGCGGCACGAGCTCCTCCACGGCCACCGTCCGGCCGATCGCCTCAAAGGGCGTGCCGATCGCGAGATGGGCGGCCATCGGGGCGAAGATGTCGCGGCCGTGGAAGGTCGAGCTGGCCCGCGGCAGCATGAGTTCGGCGTTCTCCAGGACGCGCGCCTCGGTCGGGCCGCCGAGGGCGACCGAGGCCGGCAGGAGGACCCCGTTGTCGGGCCCCACAAGGATGTCGCCACGGGCCGTCCGGATGGCAATGGCCCGTCGGGCCGTGCCGACCCCGGGATCGACGACCACCACGTGCACGCCGATCGGCATCCACGGGACTGCCGACCAGAGGAGGTAGGCACCGTCCCGGATGGCGTACTTCCGGACGCTGTGGCTGATGTCAACGATCTGGGCATCGCGGGCGATTCCGAGCATCACGCCCCGGCAGATCGCCGGCGCGGACTCCGGGCCGAAGTCGGTCAGGAAGGTGATGACGGGTCGTTCCATCGCCCGGCGATGGTACCCAAGCGCGGCGAATCCAAAGCGGCGCCCGGAGGAGGTGGGCGCCGCCCTGGATGTTCTGCCCGGGCCGAAGGGGGGAGGGCACCCGGCCGGGCGGGTCGAAGCGCGAGGTCAGCCGGTGGCGACCGCCTCAGTGGGCACGAGGCCGTCGTCGGATCCGAGCCGGCCGCTGCGGCAGAGCTCGCGGAGGAAGAGCAGGCCGTCGACGTCGGTCAGCCGCCAGGGGCGACCCGGACCGACCTCGATGCCGGAGAGATAGGCCGTCAGGTTGGCGGCCTCACCGGGGCTGAAGCCCCGCAGCAGCAGCGCGCGATAGGTCTCGCGCGTCGCGGGTGCGTGCCCCTGCGTCGGATCTGCCATGGCCCGAGCGGCCTCCGGTGTGCGTTCCCGACCGCCGGCTGAGCCCGGTGCGGTTCGGTGAGGTCATGGTCGGTTGGCGGCGGCGGGCGGGCGATGACCCGAGGGTCCTGGTGGCCCTGGTACTTGCGGCGGCCGGCCCGGGTATCCTCCCGGCAAGGGGAGGTGTCATGGCCGGCTTCGACGACGAGGGCAGCTCGACCACCAAGCGCGACCGCGTGGCGCGCCTGGCTCGCGTGGTCAGCCTCCTCACCGCCCACCCGGAGGGCATCCGGGCCGAGGACATCGCGGTCCGGCTCGGGATCTCGAAGCGGACGGCCTATCGCGACCTGACGGCCCTCGACGGCGAGCTCCAGATGCCGACCTGGTCCGAGGAGGGTCGCTGGGGGATCCTCGAATCGGCCTTCCTGCCGCCCCTCAAGCTGACCACGTCGGAGGCCATGGCCGTCTTCCTGGCCGCCCGCCTCATGGTCCGCTACGCGGACAAGTACGACCCTGACCTCGCGTCCGCCTTCGAGAAGCTCTCGAAGGGCCTCTCGGCGCCCCTGTCCGAGCACGTCGCCCGCTCCCTCGACGTCCTCCAGCGCGCGGCCAAGGCCCCTGCGTTCATCGAGCACGTCCACATGCTCACCAGGGCCTGGGCGGAGCGCCGCATCGTCGAGATCGAGTACGAGGCCGGCCGCTACGAGGGCCGCGCCCCCGAATCGCGACGGGCGACCGTCCACCCCTACCTGATCGAGCCCTCGACCCAGACCCACGCCCTCTACCTCATCGGGCACGACGAGGGCCGGAAGGGCCTCAGGACCTTCAAGATCGAGCGGATCCGGGCCGTCACCGTCACGCCCCGGACGTTCGAACCGCCGGAAGCCGGCTCCATCGAGGCGCTCCTGCGGCGAGCCTGGGACATCATCGCCGACCAGCCGGCGACGACCGTCGTCCTGCGCTTCGTGCCCGCGGTCGCCGACCGCGTGGCCGAGACGATCTGGCATCCGAGCCAGGCGATCGAGCGCCAGGACGACGGTTCGCTTCTGTGGCGGGCGACGGTGGCCGGCACGATCGAGGTCCGGCTGTGGATCCTGTCGTGGGGCGACGAGGTCGAGGTCCTCGAGCCGGCGGGGCTCCGCCACGACGTCGCCGCGACCCTCCGTCGCGGGCTGGCCCGGTACGAGGCCTGAGCGCGTGCCACGCCATCCCTTCGCGGCGGTCAACCTCATCAGTGACCCGATTCACGGCTACGTCGAGCTGACGAAGCGGCTCGCGCCCGACGAGGCCGCGGCGGCCGGCCTGCCGGCCGAGGATGCCGCCGAGGACGATCTCCTCGACAGCGCCTGGGTCCAGCGCCTGCGGCGGATCAGCCAGCTCCAGAGCGCCCGCTGGGTCTTCCCGACCGCCGAGCACTCGCGCTTCACCCACGGGCTCGGGGTCATGCACGAGGCCGGCGTCTGGGCCCGATCGCTCTACCCCACCCTGCCGGCGGCGATGGACGGCGCGCCGCTGCCCTCGGAGGGCCTGGTGGTGGAGACGCTCCGCGTGGCGGGCCTCCTCCATGACGTCGGGCACGGACCGTTCGCCCACTACTTCGACGACCGCGTCCTCGCCGCCTTCCCGGCGCCGCCCGACGCGCGGCGTCCCGGCGTGAAGTCGCTCTCCCACGAGGACCTGAGTCAGCTCATCATCGAGCGCGAGCTCGGGCCGCTCATCGGCGCGCTGCGGCGGGCTCCCGGCAACACGCCCGAACGCGACGCCTTCGCCGCGAGCGAGTCGATCGATGCGCGCTGGGTCTCCTTCCTCGTCTCGAAGCCGGCCCTCGTCGATCCCTCGATGCCGCGCTGGGTCCAGGTCCTGCAGCCGCTCCTGTCGGGCGTCTTCACCGTCGACAACCTCGACTACGTCCGGCGCGACGCGTTCTTCACGGGCGTCCAGGTGGGCATCGACGTCGAGCGCCTGCGGCGCTACGCCTACATCGGGCCGGACGGGCTGACCCTCTACGAATCGGGCGTCCCGGCGCTCGAGGGCTTCCTCGGGGCGCGGCTGCTCCTCTACCTGCAGGTCTACTTCCATCGCACCGTGCGGGCGATCGACCTGGACCTCGGCGAGGTCTTTGCGCCGTCGATCCGGGCCCTCTTCGGCGACCGCTCGCCGGTCGAGCGGCTGGCCGGGTACGCCGACCTCGACGAGTACGCGCTCCTGCACCAGGCGGCCCGGTGGTCGCGCGGCGAGGACATCGCCGCGGCCGGCACGAGCGTGCCCGGCGACGGGCGGGTGGAGGCCGCGATCGCCGACGGCTGGCGAGGGATCCTGCTCCGGCGGCCGCGCTGGCACGTGGACGCCGAGGTCCGGGCGGAGTACGAGGCGGGCGCGTTCCCCCAGGCGGTCGTCGACGCCCTCGAATCGGCGGCGAGCGCCCCCCAGGCGGTCGTCGACGCCCTCGAGGCGGCGGCGAGCGGAGCGACGGGCGCATCCGGGATCCTGGCGGTCGACCTCGCCTCCGTCGACGCCCGCCTGCCCGACGCGGAGGCGGCCCGCAGGCTGACGATCGAGCGCCGCGATGGGAGCCATCCGGCGCTCTCGGCCGCCCTGCCGCGGATCCCCGGCTACGCCCTCATCGCGCGGCGCTACCGCCGCGACCGTTGACCCGGCCTCAGTGGATGCCGGCCACCTCGAGCGGCGGCAGGACCTGGAGCGGATCGATCCTCGCCAGCTCCTCGGTCGGCAGGAGCATGCGGGCCGCGGCCACGGGGTCGAAGCCGAACGTCGCTGACGTGTCGGGGCTGAAGAGCCCGTAGTGGAGGTGGCAGCCGGTGGCGTGACCGGTGGCGCCCTCCCAGCCCAGGAAGTCGCCTGCCCGGACCGTGTCCCCCGGCTTCACGGCAACGCCCCGAAAGTGAGCGTAGATGCTCCGATAGCCGTTGCCGTCGTCGATCACGACGACGTTCGGAAGCGTCAGCCAGAGCTGCTTCTCGTCCAGCCGGGCGAGGTAGGGCGCCAGGTCCCCGACCCAGCCCATGAACAGGTCGTAGCGGCGTCCCGCGGCGAGCACCGTGCCGTCATGCGCCGCGACGATCCGGTCGCCGCAGAAGGTCGCCAGGTCGATGCCGTCGTGGAAGGGCAGGCCGTCGACGATCCGGGAGCCCAGCGGCGTGGGACCGAACGGCAGCGTGAGCCGGGCGCCGTGGATCGGCCAGGCGTAGCCGGTCAAGGCCCAGGACGGCCTGGTGGGTGGGGTCGCCGACGCCGAGCGGCATCCCGAAGAGGAGGGCGATGCCTGCGATGAGCGCCCCGCTGGCGCGGCCGATCCGAGCCAGGCGCGCGCGGCCGATCCGAGCCAGCTGCAGGCGGCCGATCCGAGCCAGGCGCGCGCGGCCGATCCGAGCCAGGCGCAGGCGGCCGATCCGAGCCAGGCGCGCGCGGCCGCGGGGTGCTTGCACGCGGGATGTGTACTGCGCTGCGCGGCCGGACGCAAGCGACGTGCGCGGACGCGCGGGAGGCGCGGCACGAATCCGCGTCCACCCGGGGGCCGATGCTCGCGACGACGTTTCTGCTGCGGGCTCTCGGCCACCCTTGTCTGGCAGGCGCGGAATCCTGCTTCGAGCCGGGTGGCACGTGTGAGGATGCATGTTTTCGCGCCTGCTGCGCACGACATTCGGCCACGGGCGGCCGGCCAAGCCATCCACGCGGCGGCGCGGCACGAATCCGCGCCTGTCGCGCACGACATTCGGCCGCGGGCGACCGGCCAAGCCATCCCCGCGGCGGCGCGGCACGAATCCGCGCCTGTGGGGCGTTCCGGACCCCGTCCGCGCCTGTGGGGCTTTCCGGACCTGCCCGTGTCCTTCCCCGCCCCGGGGTCTCGACGCGTCCTCCGCCGTCGCCCCCGGGAGCAGGGATCAGGCGTCGATCAGGACGCCGTCCTGGAGCTCGACCACCCGGTCGGCGACATCGATCATCAGCGGGTCGTGGGTGGCCACGATGGCGGTGATCCCCTCGGCCCGGACCACCTGGCGGAGGACCAGCATGATCCGGTGGCCGGTCTCGGAGTCGAGCTGCCCGGTCGGCTCGTCGGCCAGCAGGAGGCGGGGTCGATTGGCGAGGGCCCGGGCGATGGCCACCCGCTGCTGCTCGCCGCCGGAGAGCTCGTGCGGGCGGTGGCGGGCCCGCTCGTGGAGGCCCACGATCTCGAGGAGGTCGGCCACCCGGCGGTCACGCTCGCCGGGCTCGGCCCGGACGAGGCGCATCGGGACCTCGACGTTCTCGGCGGCGGTCAAAATCGGCACGAGCCCGAACGACTGGAAGACGAAGGCGATCGTCCGGCGGCGGACCTCCACGAGCTCGTCCTCGCCCATCGCCGAGACCTCCTGGCCATCGACCATGACGGATCCCGAGGTCGGGCGATCGAGGCCCCCGAGGAGGTTGAGGAGCGTGGTCTTGCCGCTCCCCGAGCGCCCCCGGACGGCGAGCAGCTGGCCCCGGCCCACGGACAGGTCGACGCTCCGGAGGGCGTGGACGACGCCGTCACCGGACGGATAGTCGCGGGTCAGGGCCGTCGCCACGACGATGGCGTCGCCGGCCGGCCGCCGGGCCGGCGCGGAAGCAGCGGACAGGCTCACGGGTGCCCTTCCTCTCGGGGATCGTCCGGCCAGACGCCGACATGGTCCTCCTCGAGCCGAAGGCGGACGCGGTTCTTGAGCTCCAGGGCCTCGACGTGGGCCCGGGGAAGCTGAAGCCGCCCGGCCCGATCGAGGACCGCGAACTCCTCGGCGATGACACGGTGGTCGCCACTCTCGGTCTGCTCCGTCCGCCGGAAGGTCTCGGTGCTGGTCCGGCCGTCGCGGATCGAGACGGTCCGCTGGACCTGCTCCGCGACGTGGGCGTCGTGGGTCACGACGACGATCGTTGTTCCGAGCTCCCGGTTGACCTCTCGCAGGAGGCCGAAGACTGCCGCCGACGTCGCGCTGTCGAGCTCGCCCGTCGGCTCGTCGGCCAGGAGGACCGACGGGCGGTTGGCGAGGGCCACGGCGATGGCGACGCGCTGCTGCTCGCCGCCCGAGAGGCGCTCCGGCCGGTGATCGGCCCGATCGGCGAGGCCGACGGTCCGAAGGAGCTCGAGGGCCCGTTCGTGGCGGCCGCGCGCCCCGTCGAGGACCATCGGGAGCTCCACATTCTCGACCGCCGACAAATAGGGCAGGAGGTTCCGGGCTGTCTGCTGCCAGACGACACCGACGACGCGCCGCCGGTAGCGCGTCCGCTCGCGGCGGCCCATCAGGCCGAGATCGTGGCCGTCGACGATCGCCCGGCCGGCCGACGGCGTGTCGAGGCCGCCGAGGATGTTGAGGAGCGTCGACTTGCCCGACCCGGACGCGCCGACGATCGCCACGATCTCGCCGGCATCGACGAGGAGGTCCAGGCCCTGGAGGGCGACCACCTCGAGGTCGGCGATCTTGTAGATCCGGACGAGGTTGTCGCAGGTGATCAGGGCGCCCTCGCCGAAGCGCGGGCGGGCCGGGCGCGGGGCGATGTCGTGGGCGCCCGTCGCGCCGGAGCGCGCCGTCGCGACCCCGGCCGATCCGGCCGATCCGGCCGCAGCGGGGAGGTCCTCCATCTCGGGCGCGGGGTCGGATCCCGCCGCGGGCGGTCGCATGTCGGTCATTCGAATCCTCGCCGTACCGCGGCCGTCGGGGCCGCACCGCGCTGCATGAGGGTACCGACCGCGAACCCGAGCACGACCACCCCGACGATACCGCCGAGGACGATCGCGAGCTGGCCCGGGTCGAGGGTCAGGGGGATGTCCGCCTGGGATCCGATGAAGGCTTCGAGGCCCAGCCCCTGGCGGAGGAATCGGAAGGTCGCCAGGCCGAGCGCCAGCCCGACCCCCACTGCCGTCGCGACGACCGGTGCGTTCTCCACGAGCACCAGGCCGGCTGCCTGGCGGCCGGTGAGGCCGAGGGTGCGGAGATGGGCGGTCTCGACGGCCTCGGCGGCGCCGGCGAGGGCGAGCGCGGCGGCCATGGCCAGGACCGCATAGGCGAACGCGACAACCGCCGCGACGGCCATGCCGGCGACGACGGCCCGGGCGGTGGGGGTGGTCCGGATGGCCGCCGCGGCGGCGGCCTGCGCCGTCACGCTCGACCCGACCGGCACGGCGGCCTGGACCGCGGCCCTGATCGCGGCCTCGGCGCCCGCCGGCGCCCGGGCGAAGAGGACGCTCGGCTCCAGGATCGAGCCGGGCCGGAGGGCCACCATCTGGTCGCGCGACGCGATCGCGAACTGGTTGTTGGTCGCGATCCCCGGCAGCTGATCGATCACGCCGACGACATGCATCGGGTACAGGTAGCCCTCGACGTAGGTCTGGAAGTCGTCGCCGGGCTTGACCCCGTCGGCCCGGGCCGCAACCTCCTTCGAGACGACGATCGGGATCGCGCTGACGTTCGTGGCGTACAGGTCGATGGGCAGGCCGAGGGCCGCCGGCGTCCCGGCCGTGACCCTGTCGAAGGCCGCGACGGGGATCGCCAGGACCTGGACGTTCAAGTACCGCGGGCCCATGTTCACGACCTCTCGATGGACGCCCACCGTCGCCGTGACCTGGGGCAGGCGAGCCGGATCGAAATCCCTGGGGAAGAGCCCCGTCGTGCTGTCGATCCGGTAGGCGGCTCCGGTCTCACGCCAGGCGACGGCGTCCGCCGCGCGGTCGACGTAGAGCAGGACGGACGACGAGAAGGCCCAGATGGCGGCGGTGACGAGGAGGACCACGAGGCCGGGCCCCGTCCGACGCCCGTCCGATGCCCGGCGCATGGCCAGGACCGGGACGAGCCCGCGGCCGCGACGCGCCAGCCAGGCGAGCGCGCGCAACGGGTAGGGGAAGAGCCGCAGCGCAAGGAGGCCGGCGGCGATCCCGATGAGGGCCGGCGCGGCGGCCACGAAGGCATCCGCCTGGCCGAGCTTCCCGGCACTGCTCGCGCCGCGCAGGCCGCGCTCGCGGAGGAGGTAGGCCCCGGCCAGCGCGAGCGCGACCAGGAGGCCCTCGAAGAGGAGGCGTCGGGGCGTCGGGCGTCGCGGCACGGCGAGCTCCCGCGCTGGACCGAAGGCCGGGCCGCTCGTGGCCGGGACCGTCGCGATCACCAGCAGGAGCGTGGCCAGGACCGCGACGCCGAGGCCGGCCAGCGGGCTCGCCGGGACAGGGCGGGCGGGAATGACGAGGAAGGCCGCCGCGACGGCGGCGAGCGCGACCGGCCCCGTGAGCAGGAGCCCCTCCGCCACCACGGCCAGGATCACCTGCGACAGGGAGGCCCCGCGACCACGCGACAGCGCCAGCGCGGATCGACGCCGCCGGGCGGCCAGCCCGGCCACGAGGGCGAGGGCTCCGATCGCGACCGCGCCGGGGCCGATCCCGCCGATCGTCAGGATCGCGGTCGCCGATGCCCACTGGCTGCGGTACGTCTCGAGGAGGACGCGAAGGCCCTCGCTGAGGCGCGCCTGACCGCCGAGATGCTGGAGGAGCGGCCGGCTGGACGGCGGGAAGTCGGTCTCGAGGCGCTTGACGTCCGCCAGCAGGCCGTCGACCGCGCTCGACACCAGGCGGGCCGGCTCCACGTAGTCACGGAAGGTGTACTGGACGAAGAGGGCGCCCCGGATCGACTCGGTCATGTAGGCGGCATAGGCGTCCGGACTCAGGAGGGCCGTGCTGTCGATGATCCGGGAGTCGCCGCCGAGCGAGCGGATGGCGGGGCGGGCGAGGGACGTGTCGTTCAGCCACCAGGGGTCGGCCTCGTCCATGACCTTGTACGTCCCGGTCAGCTTGACCGCGATGTTGAGGATGTCGGCGCCGCCGAGCTGGCCGACCAGCTCGTCCGTTCGATCGGGCACCGGGGTCAGGATGTCGCCGAGCTTCAGATGGAAACCCGCTGCCGTCTCGGTCGAGAGGGCGACCTCGAAGGCGGTGACCAGGGGCGGGACGGCATCGGTCGAGGTCCCGTCCGGCACCTTCGTGGTGCTCCCGGTCGGCCAGCGGCCCTCGACGAGGCGGAGGCGATCCATGGCTCCGGGTTCGATCTGGATGCGCATCGTGGCCGGGTCGCCCGGCACCTGGGGCACGAGCCAGCGGCCGGAGTTGGCGGTCCAGCCACGCTCGCGGATGAGCGCCTGGATCGACGCCGGCAGCTGGGCGAACAGGCTCGCCTCGCGAGCCTTGATCGCTGAGAACGGATCGGCCGGATCGTCGGCCGGGAGGCGGTCCTCCTGGACCAGGCGAATGGTGCGCCGGACGGCCGGTGCCTCGGCCACGGTCGCCCGGAGGGTGTCGTCGGCGACGTGGTCGACGAGGCGCGGCGTGGCGGCCGCGATGAAGGCGGTGACCAGGACCAGCCCGGCCAGTCCGATCGCGGACAGGCGCTCATCGCGCAGCCGGAGCAGGGCGAGGCGCATCCAGGCCATCACTCGTCCGCCGCCCGGAGGACATCCCCGATCCGGATGCCGAGGAGCTGGCGTCGCATCACGACCAGCGTCGCGACGAGGACGCCGGCGGCCCCGGCGAGGATCGGCAGGAGCGTGGCGGCAGGGATCACCACCACCGGTGGCGGGGTGACCGCGCCGCCGTTCGTGGTGAGCGTCGCTAAGGGCAGGACGAGCCAGGCGAGGACCGCTCCCAGCCCCAGCCCCGCGACGACGCCGAAGGTGAGGAGGACGGCGTGCTCCAGCGCCAGCCACACCGACAGCTGACGGCCGGACAGCCCCAGGGCCCGCAGGAGCGCGAACTCGCCGAGGCGCTCGCGGGTGGAAACCGTCGCCGAGACGATGAAGCCGATCGCCGCGAAGACGAGGGCCGCCCAGGAGCCCAGGCCGAGCACGCCGATCACGCCCCGCGGGATGGGGTCGGCGAGGAGTGCCGCCTCGCGGTCGGCGGCGTTGACGATGGCGGCGCCCGGATCGACCCCCGCCCGGATCGCGGAGGCGGAGGCCGCCGGATCGCGCGTCGAGAGCCACCACTCCGTCGGGGGCTCGATGGCGCCGCTGGCCACGAAGCGAGCGTCCGCGAGCGTCCGGTCGTCGACGATGAGGAACGGCTTCGCCGGGTCGAGGGTGGGGAACGATGCGATCGACCCGACGAGAAGGACCGGGGCGGTGGTCCCGGCCAGGGTCGCGGTCAGCCGCTCCCCCACCCTGGCCCCCGTCGCGTCGAGGAAGGCGCTGCCGGCGATGGCCTCGATCGGCGCGCCGGGGCTCATTGCCGTGAGGCCGACCAGGATCTCCGAGGTGAAGCCACCGAAGACCGGCGGCAGCGGGCTGCCGTCCTTGAAGTCGAAGTGCCAGGGGTCGGCGGTGGGATTCATCGGCTGGGACGCCGAGCTGCCGAAGCGGACGCCGGCCTCCCAGCCCGGGGTCGCGGAGCTGAGGCCGATCGGGCTCCAGGCGGTGCTGGCGGCCGGGTCGGCCGAGGCATCTGCGGTCGCATCGATTTCCCGGATCTCGATGCTGCCGGTCATCCCGATGTCGGTCGGCGCGCTGACGCCGAACTCGATCCGTCGGAGCCGGATCGGGCGAGCGAGGGGAGCCGGCGGGGTCCCGGACGCGAGGGCGATCACGAGGCGCTGGTTCGTGCCCACGAGCACCGCCGCGGTCGTGGTGTCCAGCTGGTGGAACCGCCCGAGGCCATCCTCCACCACGACCGACGCCCGGATGCCGCGGAACGTCGACATGTCCACCGGCTGCGGAGTGCCGTTCTCGAAGTCCGTCACGAATGCGGCGTCCAGCACGAGGCCGAGGGCCGCGGCGCCGTCGGGGACCGTCGCCCCGACCGGGCCGGGGCGGCCGGCCGCGAGCTGCGCGAATAGCCCCGCCTGGAGGGCACCATCGATTCCGGGCGTCGGGTTGGTCACCGCGGCCGCGACCTCGGAATCGATGGCCAGGAGGGCATCGCCGCGCACGGCCCGGCCCGCGTCGACGTTCAGCCGGTCCGCCGGCATGACGGCGGCGACGCCCGGGATCGTCGCGAGGGCGGATGCCAGCCGCTCGGGTGCTGCGGCCCGGCTCGAGGGCGTGAACCGGAGGTCCGCGCCGGCCTGGTAGGCCGCCTGGTCCGCCTGGGATCGCGTCCACGTCGCGACGTTCGCCACGGCGAACGTCCCCAGGGAGGCGGCGAGCATGAGCAGGAGGGCCGA
>JACQEH010000129.1 GCA_016200675.1 Chloroflexota bacterium
ACGCCGGGGGCGATGCGCTCGACCGGCCTGGTCGACTTCGTCTCGATCGGGCCCTTGTCGTCGATGGGGCGGCCGAGCGGGTCGACGACGCGGCCCAGGAGCGCCTGGCCGACGGGCACCTCGACCACCCGACCCGTGGTCTTGACGATGTCGCCTTCCTTGATCGCCCGGGCGTCGCCGAGGATCACGGCGCCGACCGTCTCCTCCTCGAGGTTGAGGGCCATGCCGCGGACGCCGTTGGGGAACTCGAGGAGCTCGGACGAGAGGGCGCCGGCCAGGCCGTAGACCTGGGCGATGCCGTCCCCGACTTCCACGACCGTGCCGACGCTCCGGGTCTCGGTGCCCTGGTCGAAGGTGTCGATCGCCGACTTGATGATGCTGATGATCTCGTCCGAGCGAATGGCCATGTGGTTCTCCGTTTCGGGCGCCTGCGGCCCGCTGCGCCCCGCCTCAGGCGGGTGATTGGGCCTAGCCGGGAGCGCCCCGAACCGGCCCCGCTGGGTGAGCAGCCGGGCGAGGTTGAGGACACCCACCGGGACGCGTCCCTCCAGGAGCCGCTCGGTCATCGCCTGGCGGTCCGCATGCGGGACCGACGGGTTGTCGACCACGTGGAGCACGCCGGCATCCGCGGCAAACTGCGCCGCGAGGGTCAGCCCCGCTGCCCAGCCGTCGAGCGCGTCGTCACGAATGGCCAGCTGGAAGGCAGCCTCCGCGTAGCGGCGCCCGGCGGTGGTCGGTCGGCTCATCGGGGGTCCATCAGTTGCGCTGGTCTCCCGCCTTGGGCGCTCCGCCGGCCGAGCCGGCCAGGAACTCCTCGACGAGGCGGCGCTGGCGGGCATCGGTCATCGTCTCGCCGACGACCGCGCTGGCAGCCCGGAGGGCGAGGTCGGCGACCTCGGCCCGCAGGTCCGCGAGCGCGCGCTGCTTCTCCGCCTCGATGTCCGAGGTGGCACGGGTGCGCATTCGCTCCAGCTCCTCGCGGGTGGCGGCGATGTCCGCATCCCGCGTCTCCTGGGCGACCTTCTGGGCGCGGGCCAGGATCTCGTTCGACTCACGTCGCGCCTCGGCAAGGGCGGCCAGCCGCTCCTGCTCCGCGCTCTCGCGATCCTTCCGTGCCTGCTCGGCGTCCTTGAGACCCTGCTCGATCCGCTCCCGACGCGTCGACAGCATCGCCGACACGGGCTTGAAGGCGAACGTCCAGATCAGGACGAGGAAAACGACCGCGTTGGCGGCCGCGATGACCACCTGGAAGAGGTTGACCTGGAACAAGGCCTCGGTGCCCGCGGTCAGCCGGACGACCTCCTGCCCGGTGGTCGTCGCGACGGCCAGAAGACCCATGGTCCCGTTCTCCTGCGTGTCCGCTACTTGATGAAGATGGCGAGCAGGCCGACGACGATGGCCAGGACGCCAAGGCCTTCGGCGAACGCCGCGAGGATGATCGCGATGCCGCGGATCTGGCCGGCGGCGTCGGGGTTGCGGCCGATGGCCGAGGCCGACAGGCCCGCGAGGATGCCGATGCCGATGCCGGGGCCGATGACCCCGAGAGCGGCGAGTCCAGCGCCGATGTTTTCCATGCGAGACGTTCCTCCTACTCCCCGAGCGTGTCGCTCGAGATCATTCGAACCGTGGTCTGGAGCACCTGCCGCCGCGCGTCCGCGCCCCGGCAGGTCAATTGCCTGGTTGGAGCCTGGCCGGTCCCGTCCCCTCCATCTCCGCCATCACCTCTTCGGCGACGTGACCCTCCTCCTCGTGATGGCTCTCGATGGCCAGGACGATGAACATGAGCGTCAGCACGCTGAAGATCAGGGCCTGGATGGCATTCAGCATGAGCTCGAGCCCGATCAGGAAGACCGGGAAGAACCCAATGGTGAGGGCGGTGATGACGCCGAGCGCCACCTCGCCGCCGTAGATGTTGCCGAAGAGTCGCATCGAGAGCGTGACCGGCTTGACGAACTCGAGCATCAGCTCGATGAGGCCCACGAACATGGCGATGATCCCGGCCCCCACGCCCTTCTTGAACTCGTAGACCGGGAAGAACTTGCCCAGATAGCCCCCGACGCCGAGATGGCGGAAACCCTCGACGTGGAAGATCGTGAAGCTGATGAGGGCCATCCCGATCGTGATGTTGACGTCGCTCGAGGGGGCGCGCAGGAAGGCGACCTTGCCGACGGGCGGTATCAGGCCGATCCAGTTGTCGAACAGGACCAGCAGGAAGAAGGCGACGAAGATCGGGATGTACGGTCGCGCGGCGGGCCCGGCGAGGCCCATCCCGAAATCGCTCAGCGACTCGTAGACGAACTCGAAGAGGTTCTGCGCCCGGCCCGGCATGAGCGTGCCGCCGCGGGCCATGAGGATTGCCCCGACGAGGACGATGGCCATGACGATCCACATCGTGAGGAGCGTCGAGCTGATGCTCGGGTGGAAGGTCACGAGGTCGGACGCCGCCGGCGCGCTGGCCGGCGCGAAGTCGATGACGGAGACCGGGGCGGGGAACTCGAGGCTGCTCTCGATGAAGCAGACCGGGAAGGCGCACGCATCGCCCTGCTTGCCATCCTTTGGGAACGGCGGGAAGGCGACGAAGGCGATGGCGTCGACGAGGATGACCCCGACGATGAGCGCGATCCAGCGCGTGGAGATGCGGCGGCCGCGCCTGGGTTCGGGTGCGGCACCCGGATCGTCGGCGTCCGCGACCGGCACGGTCACGAGCTGCTCGCTCGACAACGCTCCCTCCACATGCGGGAGCGCGGCTGAAGGCCGCGCTCGAACTCCTCGGCCGACCCCGTCAGCCGCTCAACCGATCGTCTTGAGGAACCTGCTGACCAGCCTGTAGATCATGGCCGTTCCTGTCCCGGCGCCGAGCAGGAAGCCGACGATCAGAAACACCGGCAAGGTCCCGAGTCGCTCGTCCGCCCAACGGCCGGCGAGAACTCCGATCAGGGTCGTGACCAGGAGAATCAAGCCGATTTCGGAGAAGAGCGCGATGTACGCGCCGGCACGTCCGGGCTCGATCACGGGCGACCTGCCAAAGCCCGCGGAGTATAGCAGGCAGGCTCGGTAGCGGGCCCGGCCCGCTACTTCGGCCATCGCCCCGCTCGGGTGCGGCGCATGCCGCTGGGGCATGCCGGCCGACCTCGCCACGCTCGAGGCGTGGCCCGAATCTACGGAACCGGGGCAGCGTCATGCTCGCTGCGCCCGATCCCTATGACCCAGCGGCATATCGCTGGACATCTCAGGCGTTACGACGCGGTTGTGTCGTAGGTCTTGAAGTCGGACCCGCCGGCTCCCGTGCCCGTGACCTTGATCGTGTACTGGCCTGGTGTAGTGATCGGAACGGAAGCTGAGCTCGTCGTCTCGGACAAGGGAACCCCATCCAGGAACCACGACCAGGTATCCACGTTCGTCCCGGTCGCCGTACACGTGACGGTGTATGGCGCGACGTCCGCGGGTGGCGAGCAGGACAACACGTCTACCGACGTGACTGGCGGTGGCGTATCCGTGGGTATCGAGGTCGGGGTCGGCGTCGGGGTCGGCGGCGTCGGCGTGGGCGTCGGGAGCGGCGTGGGTCCAGGGCCGGGCGTTGGGGTCGGAGTCGGCTGGGGCGGGGTCGTGGGAAGCACGTACGGCGTGGGCTGCGGCCCGCGGGGGGTGGGGCGCGGCGTCGGGCGCGGCGTGGCCCCGGGCGCGAGCGTCGGGGTCGGGACGGGCGTCGGCGTGGCGTTGATGATCGGGATGAGGTTCGGGTCGATGACGCCGCCAATCGTCGGCAGGGGCGAGTCGCCGGCTCCCGCCGAGGAGATCGCGACGTCCGTCGCGGCGGCGCTCGCCCGGGGCGTGGCGATGCCGCCGGCAACCTGTCCGTTCCGCGGTTGCGCCAGCTGGATGATCAGGGCGATGGCCACGACCGCGAACAGGAGGGCCGACATGTCGCGCCACAGGATGGCTCGCCGCCGCCCGCCGCCCGGTCGGGCATGGTCGACGAAGCCGGTCGAGGCCCGGACGGTTCGGCGAACGGTGTGGGCCGGGCGCTCGAGTGGCCGCGGCTGGAGCACGGATTGGCCAGCCGCACCCGAGACCCCGCCGCCGGGCGCCGGATTCGATCCCCCCGCGGGCGTCGCATCACGAGCCGCGACAACCGGCGTCGCGACGGACGCTCCGCCGATCCCGACCGTCGCGGCAGCCGCAAGCGCCGCGGCCTCCTCCTCGTCGTAGTGGGGGGGTCGGACCGCCGACGCCCCGATGCGCCAGGCGATGTCCTCGAGGGAGATCGGCTCCTGCGGCCCGCCGGCCCTGGCAGGACCATCGGGTCGCCTCCGCCAGGGATTCACCTTGCCTCGTCCTCGTAGGCGTCGGGCTCGAGGGCGTCGCGCGAGCCCTGGGTGAGGAGGAAGAGCACGAGCCCGAATGCGACGAGGGCTCCGAGGAACGCGTAGACCTGCGCGGCGGATGAGACCACGAGCGACATCACGCCAAGGCTCGCGCAGATGGCGTAGATGAGCAAGACCGTGCCCCGATGGCCGAGGCCGATGTCGAGGAGCCGGTGGTGGATGTGGCCGCGATCGGGCGTGAACGGCGAGCGTCCGGCCAGCAGGCGTCGGACGATGACCCAGAAGGTGTCGATGATCGGGACGCCCAGGACGAGCAGGGCGACCGCAACCTTGGCCGTGCCGAGGATCGCCAGGACGGCCAGGGTGTAGCCGATGAACATGACGCCCGTGGTTCCCAGGAAGATCGAGGCCGGCTGGAAGTTGAAGCGCAGGAAGCCGATGAGGGCCCCGGCAAGGGCCACGCACAGGACGGCGACGTAGGGCTGCGCGACCTGGGTCGTGAGGCTGAGCACGCCCAGCGTCAGGGCGGCGATGAGCGCGATCCCGGTCGACAGCCCGTCGAGACCGTCGATGAAGTTCATGCTGTTCAGCATCCCCACGATCCAGACGACCGTGAAGGCGATCGCGAACGGCGTGCCGAAGGGGACCTGACCCGGGCCGAAGGGGTTGCTGATCTGGTCGACGCCGACCCCGAGCGCGACCGCCAGGCCGGCCAGCAGGAGCTGGCCCAGGAGCTGCCAGCGGGCGCGCAGGTCGAGGAGGTCGTCGATCGCACCGATCGTGGCCGCCAGGGCCCCGCCGCCGAAGAGCGCGGTGATCTCGCCCGAGGTGATCCCGTTGGGCGCCGGCATCGCCCCGATGTCTCCCCGGAACAGGGTCAGCCCGCCGCCGACGGCAAGGAACGCCGCCACGACGGCCAACCCGCCGCCCCGCGGCACCGGACTCGTATTGACCCGCCGATGGTTCGGCGCATCCATGATCCCGTAGCGACGGACGACCGCCCGGATGGCCGGGGTCAGGACGAGCGCCAGGAGTGCCGTCCCGATGAAGGCCGCGACGAGGAGGGGGACCGTGGAGCCGGCCCCGGCGACGAAGGTCATGCCACCTCGTCTGGCAGCCCGGGCACCGGGAAGCGCCGGACGATCGCGTCGACCTCGGCTCGAAGACGGGCCGTCGCGCCCGCGTCGTCGCGGCGTTCGATGGCATCGGTGACGAGGCGGGCGATCGTCCGCATCTCGTCCGGGCCGAAGCCCCGGGTGGTCGTGGCCGGCGTCCCCACCCGGATCCCCGACGACGTGTTGGGCGGCAGCGGATCGAACGGGATGGCGTTCTTGTTGACGGTGATCCCGACCTCGTCGAGGAGGTGCTCGGCCTCCTTGCCGGTCACCCCGAGCGGGGTGACGTCGACCAGCATCAGGTGATTGTCCGTGCCGCCCGACACGACCCGCGCGCCCCGGTCCGCGAGCGTGGCGGCCAGGACCGCAGCGTTCTCCACGGTTCGCCGCTGGTCGCGTCGGAAGTCCTCGCCGGCGGCGAGCAGGAGGGCCACCGCCTTGGCCGCGACGACGTGCATCAGCGGCCCGCCCTGGACGCCCGGGAAGACCGTCTTATCGACCTGCGCCGCGAGCGTGGTCTTGACCATCGGGAAGTCCGCCCGATCCACCGCGTCCGGGAGGTCAATCCGGCTGAAGACCAGCCCGCCGCGTGGCCCACGGAGGGTCTTGTGGGTCGTCGTGGTCACGATGTCGGCGTGCGGGAAGGGGCTCGGATGGACGCCCGCGGCCACGAGCCCGGCGATGTGGGCCATGTCCACGAAGAGCAGGGCGCCGACGCCGTGGGCGATGGCGGCCATGCGCTCGAAGTCGAAGAGGCGGGGATAGGCGGAGGCGCCGGCCACGACGACCTTCGGCCGGACCTCCCTGGCCGTCGCCTCGAGGGCGTCGTAGTCGATCCGGCCGGTCGCCTCGTCCACGCCGTAGGCGTGGACCTCGTACAGGCGGCCCGAGAAGTTGACCGGCGAGCCGTGGGTCAGGTGGCCGCCGTGGGCCAGGTTCATGCCGAGGATCCGGTCGCCGGGCTGTAGGACGCTGAAGTAGGCGGCCATGTTAGCCTGGGCACCCGAGTGGGGCTGAACGTTCACGTGCTCCGAGCCCGGGAAGAGCGCCAGGGCCCGTTCCTGGGCCAGCGTCTCGGCGATGTCGACGTACTCGCAGCCGCCGTAGTAGCGCTTGCCGGGGAGCCCCTCCGCGTACTTGTTGGTCAGCCAGGAGCCCTGGGCCTCCATGACCGCGGCGAACGTGTAGTTCTCGCTGGCGATCAGCTCGATCTTGTCGTGCTGGCGGCGGCGCTCCTGGACCATGGCGGACCACAGCTCGGGATCGACCTCGGCGAGCGGCGCCCACCCGAGGCGCTCCCGGTTCGCGACCGTCATGCGAGACCCGCCTTCCTTCCTGTTCGCGCCGCCCGATCCGCGGCGCCGCGGCCCGAGGCTGCGACCGGCCACCGCGGCCGCCCGCGGGCCAATCCTCCCACAGTCGAAGCGCGGTTCAACCCAGCGTCTCCCGGATCCGGGCCTCCCCGAGGACGCCCTCCCGCAGGATTCCGACCGGCTCGCGCGTGCAGTCGACCACGGTCGAGGCGGCGGCGCCACGCGTCCGGCCGCCGTCGAGGATCAGGTCGACGCGGTCGCCGAGCGCCGCGGCCACGGCTGCCGCATCGAGGGCGTCCGGCTCCCCGCTGCGGTTCGCCGACGTCGTCGGGAGTGGCCCGAGGGCCCGGGCGAGCGCCCGCGGCGCATCGTGATCCGGGACGCGGACGCCGACCGTCGGGGCGCCACCGGTCAGGGCCGCGGGCAGGTCCACCCCGGGGCGGCGCGCCAGCACGAGCGTCAGGGGGCCGGGCCAGAAGGCGACCGCGAGCCGGCGCGCGGAGGCGCTCTCGACGCCCAGGTCCCACGCCTGCACGGCGTCCGCGAGGAGCAGCGCGATGCCCTTCTCAGGCGGTCGGTCCTTGGCCCGGAAGAGGCGCTCGATGCCGTCGGGCGCATCGATGGCGACGGCGATCCCGTAGACGGTGTCCGTCGGCAGGGCCACGATCCCGCCGCCCCGGAGGACCTCGATCGCCGCCGCCCGCCCGGCCGCGTCGTCGGGCAGGATCCGCGGGGCGCTCACCTGGCCACGACGGCCGTTTGAGGTCGCGCGACCTGCCGGCTCGTCATCCCGACCTCGATGCGCCGCGGCGGGCGATCTCCGCCCGGATCTCCGTCCGGATCTCCGTCGCCTGGTCCGCCAGCTCCCGGGCCGAGGCCGAGGCCTCCCGGACCCTGGAGAGGGCGAGCCGTTCGATCAGCTGGGCCGCCCCTTCCTCCGCGAGCGGCGGGGCCACGTAGCGGGCGGCCTCGATGAGCGCGTCGGGCGAGCTCGGCATCGCCGCCCCGTGCCCGACCGCCGCGAGCATCTCCAGGTCGTTCAGCTGGTCGCCGATTGCCAGCACGGACCCGAGCGACACGCCGGAGCGGCGGGCGAGCCAGCGGACGGCCTCGCCCTTGGAGACCCCCGGTGCCACGAACTCGAGGAAGCGGGGGTGGGCCACGGTGACGTCGGCACGACCCGCGAACGTTGCCCGGGCCTCCGCGAGGAGCGACCACGGCCGTCCGGGCGGCCCCACGGACACCAGCTTCGTGACCGGGCGGCGGATCCAGGTCGCGAGGTCCGGGACACGGGTCGCCATGGCGCCGAGGAAGGCCGAGTAGTCGTCGACCATCGGGTCGTCGGCCCGGATGACGAGCCGCTCCAGGTGGTTGACGTGGGGATCCAGGCCGCGCTCGCGGCTCCAGGCTACCGCCTCGCGGGCGACGGCCGGATCGAGGGGCCGGTGGCGCAGCAGCCTGCCCGTCTGGCCGACCCGGCGGGGCATCTCCCGGATCAGGCCGCCCTGCGTGCCGATGACCGGGTCCGTCAGGCCGAGCGTCGTCGCGAAGTGGATCGCCGAGAGGGTCATCCGGCCGGTGACCAGGGAGACGCGCAGGCCGCGATGGACGGCTCGCCGGATCGTCGCGACGGTCCGATCCCCGAGCACGATGTCGTCGTCGACCAGCGTGCCGTCGATGTCCAGGGCGATGAGCCGGATCGGGAGTTCCGGGGCCACCGAACGCGGGACGAACGGGCGCGCCATCTCAGCGTTCGAGCCGGGCGATGCGCGGCAGGCCCGCCAGGTCCGGTTCCACGGTGCAGGACCAGGCGCCCGGCAGCGCGGCGGCGAGGGCCGCCACGCCGGCAGCCTCAGCGGCACCGATCTCGAGGAGCGCGACGCCACGCGGGTACAGCACATCCGGCAGGAGCGCGACCAGGCGGCCGATCACATCGAGGCCGTCCGGCCCGCCGTCGAGCGCATGGCGCGGCTCGTACGAGATCGAGGCCGCCAGGCCGGCGAGGTCGGCGGTCCGGATGTAGGGCAGGTTGGCGAGGACGAGGTCGAAGGGCGTCTCGGTGCCCGGCACGAGGTCCGCCTCGGCGAACCGGATCCGATCGCCGACCGCGTGCCCGACGGCGTTCTCCCTGGCCAGGCCGAGCGTCGCCTCGAGGTCGTCGACGGCCAGGATGTCGACCTCGTCGAGCATTCGCCGGCTCC
>JACQEH010000130.1 GCA_016200675.1 Chloroflexota bacterium
CCTCAACGACCCGCAGCGCTTCGGCCTCGGGGCCCGCCACATCACGGTCTCGACGTCGGGGGTTGTGCCGGGAATCCGGCGCCTGACGGCCCTCGGCCCGCAGTTCACGCTCGCCGTGAGCCTTCACGCGGCCCGCGATCCGCTCCGGGACGTCCTCGTGCCGCTGAACCGGCGCTGGCCCGTGGGCGAGGTCGTGGCCGCGGCCCGCGAGCACGCCGCCGCGACAGGCCGGCGCATCACCTACGAGGTCACGATGATCGGCGGGGTCAACGACACCCATCTCGATGCCATGGCGATGGCGGAGCTCCTGCGGGGCGACCTGGCCCACGTCAACCTCATCCCCATGAACCGGGTCGCCCACACGCCGTGGACGGCCAGCCCCATGCCGGTCATCGAGCGCTTCGCGGCCACGCTCGGGGCGGCCGGCATCGCCACGACGATCCGCCACAACCGCGGCCAGGAGATCGGCGCCGCCTGCGGCCAGCTCGCCGCGGAGCACGCCGGTGCGCCGACGCCGGCCGTCGTCGCCCATCGCCGGGAGCGGCTCGTGGCCTCGAGCGCGGCGGCCCTTCGCGGCGAGCGAAGCTCCGACGCCGCCCCGGCCGGGATCGACGGCTGATGCCCGGTCGTCGTGCGCGCCCGGCGTCGCCGGCGCTCGGTCGGGCCCGGGTCGCGGCGAGCATCCTGGACGCCGATCTCGGAAACCTCGCCTACGCCGTCCGGCGGGCCGAGACGGAGGGCGCGGATCGGATCCACCTCGACGTGATGGACGGCCACTTCGTCCCCAACCTGACCTTCGGGCCACGGACGATCAAGGCCCTCCGGAAGCGGACCCGCCTGCCCCTCGATGCGCACCTGATGATCGAGGAGCCCGGGCGCTACCTGGATGAGTACCTCGACGCCGGGTGCGACTCGATCACGATCCACGTGGAGATCAAGGAGGCCATCGAGCCGACGCTGCGGCGGATCCGCGAGGCGGGGCGGGCGGTCGGGCTGTCGCTCCGGCCGGGGACCCCGCTCTCGGCCCTCGAGCCGTACCGGCGCCTCCTCGACCTGGTCATGGTCATGACCGTCGAGCCCGGCTTCGGCGGCCAGGCCTTCATGGCCGATGTCGCCCGGGCGAAGATCCTGGCCGCTCGCGATCTCCTCGCCCACAAGCTCCACGGAGCGGAGGTCCACGTGGACGGCGGCGTCAACCGGGAGACCGCCGAGCTCGTCGGGTCGCTGGGGGCCGACGTCCTCGTCGTCGGTTCGGCGCTCTGGATCCGAGGTCGCGACATGGGCCGCGAGATCCGCCTCGTCCGAGCCCTCGCCGACGAAGGCTTCCAATACGCCCTCAACGGTGGGCAGCCACCCGTGCCTCGCGACCGGATGTCGACGTTCGCGACGCTCCCGCGCCATCTCGCCCGGACCCTGCAGGGGGAGATCGAGCGGCTGGGCATCCCGGTCTTCATCTTCCGGGCCGGCGACACCAGCATCGACCTGCCGGATGGGGAGCGGGATTGGGACGTGCTCCTGCCGGCAACCGCGGAGGGAGCCGCCACGGATCACTTCGGAGCCCGCCGAGCCGACCTCCTGGCTGAGGCCTCGGCCTGGCGGACCGCGGGCATGCCGCCACCGCCGCCCGTTCCCGCGCCCAGGCCGCCCCGCCCGAGCGAGGTCGTGTCGTGAGCGACGACCTGACACCACCGCCGGCCGCCGCGCCGGTCACGGTCGCGGGGCCCGGTGCCCGGGCTGCCGCTCCGGCCGTCGCCGCTCCGGCCGTCGCCGCCTCGGCCGTCGCGCCGGACCCCAACGCCGATCTCCACCGCCGCAACGACCGCCTCCTCCTCCTGACGATCGCCGGCTACGTCATCGTCCTGTCGGGTCTGATGATCGTGAGCGGCGTCTCGATCACGCCCGACGTGATGCTGGTCGCTCTCGGCCTGGCGGCCGTGATCCTCGGTCGGGGCCGGCTCTTCATCCGCGACTGGGTCCCGTTCATCGGGCTGTTCCTGGCCTATGAGTTGATGCGCGGCTACGCCGACGACATCAACCGGGTCATCCACGCGGCCGACGTCCTCGGCCTCGAGCGCTCCCTGTTCGGCGGCGCGCTCCCGACCGAGGTCCTGCAGAAGGCCTTCCACCCGCCGAGCGGGCCGGACATCATGGCCATGATCGCGACGGTCCTCTACTTCCTTCACTTCCCGCTCCCGATCGCGGTGGCGTTCTTCCTCTGGATTCGCCGCCGGCGGGCCTACTACGACTACGTTGCGGCGCTGATCCTGCTGTCGATGGCCGCCTTCGCGACGTACCTCATCCTGCCCGTCGCGCCGCCATGGTGGGCGGCGGATCATGGCCTGATCAACGGCCCGAACGGCCTGCCGGCGATCACCTACCTCAAGGCCCAGGGCTTCAACGACCTCGCCCGCCTCTTCGGCTTCGAGGGTCGCTACATCTACAGCTACGCGATCTACGACGTGAACCCGAACCAGGTGGCGGCCTTCCCGTCACTCCACGCCGCCTACCCCTTCCTGGCCTTCCTCGTCGCGAGGCGAGCCTTTGGGAAGGCGGGCTGGCTGATGCTCGCCTACGCCGCCAGCGTCTGGCTGGCGATCGTCTACCTGGCCGACCATTACGTCGTGGACGTGATCGGCGGCGTCATCTACGCGTCAGGGGCATACCTTGCCATCGTCCACGCCCCGGGCTGGTTCCGGCGGGTCGTAGACCGTGCGGCCGACCCCGCGGTCGAAGCGGACGTCGAGGTGGGGGAGGCCGGGGACGGGAGTGCCTTCGCCCGGGCCGCTGGTCGGGTCCGCTGGTCGTTCGTCCGCCAGGGCGCCATGATCGCGGTGGTCGGGATCATCGGGATCGTCGGGATCGTGAAGGGCCACTGGTTCGGCGGCGAGAGCTCCATCGTGCTGCTCGTGCCGTGGGGGTTCCTGATCGGCGGCCTGTGGCGGGCGGCCCTCGGCGCCATCTCCCGCTGATGCGCGCGCTCCTGCAGCGAGTGGCGAGCGCGGAGGTCCGGGTGGCCGGCGAGGCGGTGGCCTCCATCGGGATGGGCCTCGTGATCCTGGTCGGGGTCGGCCACGACGATGACGAGGCCGGCGCCGACGCCCTTGCCCGGCGCATCGTGGAGCTCCGGATCTTCCGGGACCTGGCCGGCAGGACGAATCGCTCGATCATCGACGTCGCCGGTGGC
>JACQEH010000163.1 GCA_016200675.1 Chloroflexota bacterium
CGAGCCAGGCGCTCGGGACATGCACGTACATGATCCGCTGGACGGCACCCTGATCTCGATCGGTCGGCGCGACGAAGAGGCCCACGAAGACCGTCATCGCCACGACGGCGATCGCAACGGGCGCGAGCCTGATCGGGACCCGTCGCCCCGCCGACACGACGCTCATTCCGGAGTCGCTGCCGTTTCGTACACGAGCAGCCCGAGCCCGACAGAGAGCGCGGTCTGCGCGACCAGGAGGACAAGCCAGCCGATCGAGTCGGGGGCCCGGCCGTCGAGCAAGGCGCCGCTCGCCTGGACGCCGGCCAGGAGGGTCGGGACGAGGAGCGGGAGGAGAACGACCGGCAGCAGCAGCGCTCGCTGGCGTGAGGCGGCGACGAGGGCAGACACCGTTGCGGTCACGCTGGCGGCGGAGGCAGACGTCAGCAGGCTCAGGGGAGCGAGGCCCAGCAGCGCCGGCCCGGGTACGACGTTCAACAGGACCGATGCCAGAACCCACAGCCCGACCTGGAGGACCGCGATCACGATCGTCAGGCTGAGTGCGCGCCCGACATAGATCGATCGCCGATCCCCGACGGTGAGCCACAAGGCGGAGAAGGCGTCGTCGCGGCGATCGATCTGTTCGAGCCGATCGGCCATCGCGACGGCCGCGTAGAGGAGGGCGATCCAGGTCAGGCTTGGAGCAAGGGCGCGCAGGCGGACGAGGTCCGGGCCGGCGGCGAGCCCGATCACCACGAGGGCGATGGCGCCCAGGGCACCGCCGGCCGCAAGCGCATCTCGGGTGCGCAGTTCGATCCGGAGATCCTTGACGGCCAGGCCCAGCGCGTCCGAGAGGAGGGTCACTGGGCGGCGCCGATGGTCTGACGACGGTCGGCACCCGCCGCGACGTGGCCGGCCTCGAGGAAGACGTTCCGAGACGCGACCGAGCGGCTGCGCGCGTCATCGTGGCTCGCGATGATGACCAGCCGGCCCTCGTGCGCCAGGTCCGCGAGGAGGGTCGCGACCAGGGCGCCTGCAGCCTGATCCTGTGCCGCGAACGGTTCATCCACGAGCAGGACGTCCGGGTCGGTGGCAATGGCTCGGCCAATCGCGACCCGTCGAGCCATCCCGGCCGACAGGTCACGGCATGGCGTCGCTGCGACGGCAGCCAGGCCGAGACGACCGAGCACGTCCACGAGATCACCGGTGTCGGCGCGCGCCAACCGTGCCGCAAGCTGGAGGTTCTCGACTGGCGTCAGAGCGTCGTAGAGGTGGCCGGCATGACCGACGAAGGCCAGCCTGCGTCGCGACACGCCCGCCTCCGTTGCCCAGGTCACCTGGCCGTGCGTGGCCGCGGTCAAGCCCGCGATGATCCGAAGCAGGGTCGATTTGCCCGACGCGTTCGGGCCGTGGACGGCGACCAACTCCCGGGAGGCGACACGCAAGTCGACGTGCCAGAGCGCGACCGTTTCGCCGTAGAGCTTCGTCAGGCCGGTTGCGGTCATGCCGAACGTCGGCCGAGGTGCGGCCGATGCGGGTTCCATGCAGGGCCTCCAGGTCCGGGCAACGAGGCAGTCCGGACACGACAGGTGCGTAGTATATCGGCGGGTCTGACCGAGGTCCCCCACGCGGCGGTCAGGGTCTCCGACAGGGGGACCAGGGCAGTCGAGTTCAGCGGAGGGCTGACAGTCCGCTCAGGTGGCAGGCGAGGGCGACGATCGCGGCAGCGGCGACGGGGAGCCACTCGTATGGCAAGCGCGGCCCACCGACCCGCTCATCCCCAGCGGCAAGCGCGACCAACGTCCGGAGGCGCTCCGCCGGTGCAGCGGCGAACGACGCGCCAGCGGTGAGACTCACGTCGATCTTGAGGAGCGCGCTCGCGAGCGCGGACGGATCTGCTCCCCACCGGAGCGCGGCCGCGTCGGCCTCGACCTCGAGGTCGGTGAGACGGTCGAGCAGGGCAGCGCGGGCCAGCGCCGAGCGGCCCGCCAGGGTCAGCCAGGCTTCGAGCGCGATGGCGCGCAACGGGGCGAGGGTGCGCCGGTGATGTTCCTCATGCAGCAGCACCGCTCGCAGCTCATCAGTGTCGAGGGTTCGCAACAGCTCGTCACCGACGTAGATGTTTGGCCTGATCGCGCCGAGTACGAAGGCGTGCCTGCCACCCTCGCGCACGACCCGGCAGGGGACTCCGGTCGGCTCGTCGGGCGCCGATCGATGGTCGAGCGCGTGCGCGAGACGGCGACCGCGAAGGGTCTCCCGCAGGCCGATTCCTGTCCAGATCGAGAGGATCGCGAGGCCGGCGAGCTCGACGGCCAATATGGGATCGCGACCTTGCGTCGGGGCGATTGCCAGGCAGACCGCGACGACCGCCCCGCCCAGGGCGGCGACCACCATCCCGGGCCGCAGGTGACGAGTGGTCACGACGATCGGCGTTTGGCAAGGTCGACGACACGACGCTGGAGCGCTGGATCAGCGTCTGCCAGCCGTACCGCGAACTGCCGCAGCGCGGCGCTGCCGTAGCGAGCGAGGAGGTCATCGACTGCGCGGGCGCTCAGCTCTTCCAGGAGTGCGCTCTCCTCCCCGCCGGTTCGATACACGAACTGGCGGCCCCGCTTCTCTCGGGCGAGCAGCCCGCGTTCGAACAACCGGACCAGGATGGTCATGACCGTCGTGTAGGCGAGCGGGCGGCCTCGATCAGCGTTGAGCGCATCGACGACGCTCGCCACGCTCGACTCGCGCTGCGACCATACGATGCGCATGACCGCGGCGCCCAGCGGACCAAGCACGTCTTCGATGGCGGGATCGCGCGGGTCGCGTTCGGCGATGGCCGATGGGGACATCGCGGCGAAGGCTAGCAGAAGGTCCCTCGACCGACGCGTGTATCGACCCGCCCCATGTGTCGGGCGCTCGATGAGCGGGCCGCTCGTGCGTGGCCGCAGGCCGACTTCTCACGGCACACTCACCTGGCGCTAAGGTATGGGGGCCATATTCGGCCCCGAGCCAGTCGCCACTCGGGCAAGGAGCCCGACTCCGCGTCGATGCCTGGGATCAGCTCAGTGCCCGGAATGCGCCATTGATGGAGGCCAACCCGACATGAGCGACGCCACTCGCATCCTGGTCGTCGATGACGATCCGAAGATCAGGACGGTTGTTCGTCGCGGCCTTGCCTATGAGGGGTATCGCGTCGTCGAGGCCGCCTCGGGCGAGGAAGGCCTGGAGAAGGCCCGTGAGCACCTGCCCGACCTCGTCGTCCTCGACATCATGATGCCCGGCATCGACGGCCTCGAGGTCACGCGGCGCTTGCGCGCGGCCGGCGACGAAGTCGCGATCCTCATGCTGACCGCGCGCGATGAGGTCAAGGACCGCGTCGAGGGCCTCGAGAACGGAGCGGACGACTACCTGGTCAAGCCGTTCAGCTTCGAAGAGCTCCTCGCCCGGGTCCACGCGCTGCTACGTCGGCGGGCGACGCCTTCCGGCGAGATATTGCGGTTTGCCGACCTCGAGCTCGACGTCGATGCCCGGGAGGCGCGCCGCGCGGGACGGACGATCGAGCTGACGACGACCGAGTTCAGCCTGCTCCTTCTCTTCTTGCGCCATCCGCGCAAGGTCCTCACCCGGGATGTGATCATGGAGCACGTCTGGTCGTACGACTTCGAGGGCGAGTCGAATGTCCTCGAGGTCTATGTTCGCTATCTGCGCAACAAGCTCGAGGTCGACGGAGAGGCGCGTTTGATCCACACGATCCGCGGCGCCGGATATGTCTTGAAGGAATGAGGCCCTCGCCGCGGCGGCTCGCGATCCGGACCCGGCTGGCGCTCATCTACACCGGGCTCCTGGCCGCGGCCCTCGTCGTGTTTGGGTCTGGGATGTATCTCGTGCTTCGCGCACAACTCGACGGGTCATTCGATTCCGGCCTGATCGCGAACGCCAAGCATGCCGCGGGCGCCTTCGCCCAGGACGTGGACGCCAGCGGGCTGCTGACGCCCACCGGGCGTCTCATCAAGCAATTCGCCGCGACCGGCGGCCGGGTCGTCGTCCTTGACGCCACTGGAACCCAGCTGGCGGACTCGGCCCCGGCCGGCAGTCCGGCGCTCGCGATCAGCCCCGCAGATCTGGTGGCCGCCGATCGTCAAGATCACGCGATCAGTGAGTTCGCCGCAGGTGGTGACGTGCTTCGCCTGACCGTCGAGCCGGTCAACCTTCCCGACGGCAGCCGGGTGGGGTACGTCGCCTGGGCGGACTCCACGCGCCCACTTCGCGAGGTCCTCACGACGGTCGGCGCAGCGCTGGTTCTGGGCGGCGTTCTCGTGGTTGGCCTTGCGCTCGTCGGCGGCCTCGTGCTGGCTCGGCGCGCCCTGGCTCCGGTCGCCGACGTCACCGAGACCGCGCGCGCGATCTCACTGTCAGGCGACTTCGCGGCGCGTGTCGAAGGTGGTCGCTCGGGCGACGAGGTCGGCGACCTGGCCGTCGCCTTCAATGAGATGTTGGGCGCGCTCGAGCAGAACCACCAGGCCCTCCAGCGGTTCCTCGGCGACGCGTCGCACCAGCTCCGCACGCCGCTCACGACCATCCGCGCCAACCTGGACCTCGCCGCACGGCCTGACCTGCCCGAGGGGGAACGTGCGGCGATCCTGTCCGACGCCCGGGACGAGGCCGAACGGATGGGCCGGCTGATCGGCGATCTCCTCTCGCTCGCCCGGGCGGAGTCGGGGGTTCGACTCGAGTTCCAGCCCGTCGAGATCGACGCCTTGCTGGTCGAGTCCGTCCGGCGGCAGCGCCAGGCGGCGCCCCATGTCCGAATGAGCGTGGCCAACGTTGAGCCGGCAATCGTTGAAGGAGATCGCGACCGGCTCCGGGAGCTGTTCGGGATCCTCCTCGACAACGCCGCGCGATACACGCCCAATGGCGGGACCGTGGTCGCGAGGCTCGTGTTGCGCGACGGCCGCGCGATCGTGAGGGTCGAGGACTCTGGCATCGGCCTCGACACGACCGACCGCGAGCGGATCTTCGAGCGGCTGTATCGAGGTTCGCGCGCGCGGGAGCTGCGACCGTCAGGGACGGGGCTGGGCCTGGCCATCGCCCACTGGATCGTCGAGTCGCATGCGGGCACGATCGAACTCGCGAATCGGGAGGGTGGCGGGACCGTGGCTTCGGTAACGCTGCCTGTCCGCTCCCCGTGACACGTGTCCTCCTCGTCGACGACGAGGCGCCGATCATCGAGCTCGTCCGCGGCTACCTCGAGCGCGAGGGCATGGAGGTGATCGAGGCCGCCGATGGTGGGATCGGACTCGAGCTCATCCGTGAGCGAGCCCCTGACGTCGTCGTCCTCGACGTCATGCTCCCCGGAGTCGATGGCTTCGAGGTCCTTCGCCGGGCGCGGGAGTTCTCCGACGCGTACGTGATCATGCTCACCGCCCGCGCCGAGGAGGTCGACCGAATTGTCGGACTCTCGGTCGGCGCCGACGACTACCTGGTCAAGCCGTTCTCGCCGCGCGAGCTCGTCGCGCGCGTCAAGGCGCTCCTGCGCCGTCCGCGACCGGTGCGCCAGACGGGCGACGGCGGCGTCATTGATCGCGGCGATCTCGTGATCGACACGGGCCGACGGAGGGTGACGGTCGACGGCGCGCGCATCGCCCTGACGACGATCGAGTTCGACCTCCTGCTCGCCCTCGCCGCCGAGCCAGGGATCGTGCTCGGCCGGCAGCGCCTGCTCGACCGCGTGTGGGGCATCGACTTCGTGGGCGACGACCACATCGTCGATGTCCACCTCGGAAACCTGCGTCGAAAGCTCGGTGAGGATGCCGCCACCCCGAGGTTCATCGAGACCGTCCGGGGCGTGGGCTACCGGCTGCACGAGGACGAGCGACGATGAGACGGGTCCGCCGACTTGGGACGCGACTGCTCCTCGCGAACTTCGTCGTCATCGTGGTCGGCGGCGCCACCCTCTTCTTGACGGTTGATCTCGTGGCGCCGGGGGCGTTCGACGCGGCCATGGGTCATGCCATGAACGGCACCGGCGGCATGGACGAGATGATGGGCGGTCTGGTCCGGGCGGCCTTCCAGGACGCCGTCCGGACGTCGCTGCTCCTCGCCGTGCTCGCCGCATCGGTCTCCGCCGTGGTAGTGAGCCTGGCGTTGTCCACGCGGCTGTCGAAACCCATCAGCCGCCTTGCCCAGGCGAGTCGCCGAATCGCCGCGGGTCGGTACGCCGAGCGAGTTCAGATGACCTCGGAGGACGAGATCGGTGAGCTGGCCCGCTCGTTCAACCTCATGGCAGCGTCGCTCGAGACGACCGAGCGACGGCGGCTGGAGCTCGTTGGGGACGTGGCCCATGAGCTTCGGACGCCACTCGCGACACTCGACGGCTACCTCGAGGGGCTCGAGGACGGAGTCATCCAGCCGCGCGAAGAGACCTGGACGCTGCTTCGTCGCGAGACCGCCCGGATGGCTCGTCTTGTCAACGATCTCCAGGAGCTGTGGCGAGCCGAGGCGAAGCAGCTGCCGCTCACCATCGAACCGGTCGATGTCGGGGCTGTGGCCGCCGCCGCGGCGGACCGGTTCTCGGCCCTCGCCAGCGAACGCGCCGTCGAGCTGCGGCTCGACACGCCCCCGGCTCCATCCGCTCTGGCGGATCGCGAGCGACTCGCGCAGGTCCTGGACAACCTCCTCAGCAACGCCGTCCGCTACACGGCCGAAGGCACGACGATCACCATCGGGGTCCAGGGTGACCGTGAGTGGGTGACGCTCTCGGTCGCCGATCAGGGGCCCGGTCTGACCGAAGAGCAGCTCGCCAAGGTCTTCGAGCGCTTCTATCGGATCGACCCGTCGCGCTCGCGGGCCCTCGGCGGTTCGGGGATCGGCCTGGCGATCGCCAAAGCCCTCGTCGGCCTGATGGACGGGCGGATCTGGGCGGAGAGCGAGGGCCTGGAGCGCGGAGCAACGTTCCGGGTGGCATTACCCCGCGTCGCGTGATCCGTCTGTCCTTACCACTCCGTGCCTGAAGGTCCGGGCGCGACCTCCAGCTGCGCCCAGCGGTCCGGATCCTCGCGGAACGTCTCCGCACAGGCGGCCTCGCAGAACAGGTACCTGGTCCCGCCGTACTCGACTGCCAGGGCGGCCTCCGGCTCGACCTCCATGCCGCACACCGGGTCGACCGCCTGTGCCTTCGTTGCCATGACTGGAGCTCCTTCAAAGAACGGCCGGCCCACGCAGCGGCCGCGGGTGAGGGTTGCGCCGGAAGGTTTGCTGACCGTCCTGATAGCCACCTGAAGATCAGCTTGGAGCCTGCTGATGGGGATCGCCGATCGCATCTCGCCGAAGCTCCGTGATCTTGATCAGAACTTGAACGGGGTGCGCACAACGGCTTGAAGTCCGACGCCCAGCATGGTCCCTGTCAGACGTCCAGCAGGCGGCTGGCGATCACGGAGGAACCGCAAGTGATGACCGGCATCGGTTGGGACATGGGCCTGGGTGGCGGACTGTGGATGGTCGTAGGGATCGTCCTCGTCGTCGTGATCGTCTGGGCCCTTGCCTCCGCCGCATCGACGCGAGACCGCTCGGCGGTCGAAGACGCCGCCCAGGTCCTGCAGGCGCGCTTCGCCCGCGGTGAGATCAGCCAATTGGAATACGAGCAGGCCCGTCGCCTGCTCGGCATCTAGCACAAGGAGAAATGCGGAAATGGCATCCAAGCGAATTGGACTGATCGCCGGCGGAATCATCGCCGGTGGCCTGCTGCTCGGCACCGCCGGGCTGGTCGCTGCCCAGGATCCGACGGCCTCGCCGTCGGCGGGTCCAACCACGTCCGGGTCGGCCGGGATGATGGGCGGCTCCGGGACGATGGGTTCCGGGTCGGCCGGCATGATGGGCGGCTCCGGGATGATGGGTTCCGGGTCGGCCGGCATGATGGGCGGCTCGGGCATGGGCCAGATGGACGCCGACGACATTGCGGCCATGACCGCGCTGCACCAGTCGATGGCGGCGAACGGAACGTGCGACCCGGCGCAGATGACGCAGCTTCACGCGCAGATGCATTCGAGCCGCTGACCCTCTTCCTCGGTAGGAGCGTCGCAGCCCGGGCCGGCTCGGCGCTCCTACCTGACTCGCCGATCACAGGAGACTCCCGTGCCAACTTCGACCGCCTACACCTTCCGGACGACCACCCGACTTCCGCTGGACGAGACCAGGACTCGCATCGAAGCGGCGCTCAAGGCTGAGGGGTTCGGCATCCTGACCGAGATCGACGTCGCAGCGACGCTCCGGGTGAAACTCGGCATCGTTCGGCCACCCTATCTCATCCTCGGCGCCTGCAACCCGAAGCTCGCCGACGCTGCCATCGAGATCGAACCGTCGATCGGCGCGCTTCTGCCGTGCAACGTTGTGCTCCGCCAAGCCGGGAACGCTGATGAGACCATCGTTGAGATCCTCGACCCGGTAGCGGCGCTTGCCATCGCCGAATCCGAGCAGGTCGCGCCGATCGCAGCCGATGCCGCCGCTCGATTACGGAGGGTCCTCGCTGCGGTGGCCGCTGGCGGGTCTGCCGCGCGTTGAGCTGTTAGATCGGTTTCAGCCTGCGCTCACCCGGCTCTCATCTCGTACACCGAATGTCCGGCCATGAAGAAGCACGCGATCCTCGCGATCCTGCTCGCCATTCCACTCGCCGTCGCGGCCTGTTCCGGTACGTCGTCGTCGCCGGCGCCCGCATCAGGCGGGGCCGCGAGCTCCTCGCCATCGGGCGCCGCGCAAACGAGTGAGGCCGGCGGGGTCACCGTCGTCGCGTCGTGGCCTGGGATGAGCGCCGGTGCGACGTTCGACGTCAAGCTCGACACACACTCGGTGGATCTGGATCGGCTCGACCTCTCCAACGCGGTCCTGCGCAACGACCGCGGTGAGACCCTGGTCGCGCGCCCGTGGACGGCCGCCAAGGGCGGACACCACCGGGAGGGCGCACTCAGCTTCGACGGCGACGCCGCAAGCTTCTTGGCGGGCGCGAAGTGGATCGAGCTGGCGCTCATCGGTGTCGGGGACGCCCCCGAGCGGACCTTCCGCTGGGCGATCGGCTCGTGACAGCCGTCGCTGAACCTGTCAGGCCACGTCTGCCGGTCGCGCCGCGCTCGATCGTCGCTGGCGTCATCGGCGGGGCTGCCCTGCTTGGTCTCTACCTTCTCATCATCAGCCTCGCCCAGGGAGTCGGGCACGCCTTCGAGCAGCTCGCGGCGGATGCCCTCTTCGTGGGCCTCATCGCCGTGGGCTTCGGGATCCAGATCGCCCTGTTCGCCGAGTTGCGTGACGTCGACCGCCACCATCGTGCGGCCGCCGCCTTCACGGCCGCCGGCACCGGCACGAGCGCGGCCGCGATGCTCGCCTGCTGCGCCCACCATCTCGTCGATCTGCTCCCGCTCTTCGGCCTCTCGGCGGCGGCCGTCTTCCTCAACGCGTACAAGACCCCGCTCTTCCTCGTGGGGATCGGAATGAACCTGGTCGGGATCGCGGTCGTCGGTCGTCAACTTCGCCGCGCTCGTCGGGCCTGCGCGGTGGTCGACGCGGCCGCCTCGGCCGGCGGGCTCCCGGCCGGCTGAGCCGGTAGCCGGGGCCGGGCTGCGCGTTTCCGCTCTCCATCGCGATTCTTCGGGGCCCCCCACGTGACTCTTGGCCTACGGCACGACGGTTGCGGCTCAGCGTTGCTCGGCCCTCGCCCCGCCATTCCGGGTCGGCGGGCAGACGGAAGGAGGCCAACCACCGTGGACGTCAGCAACCGGATCCTACAGAACGACACATCGGTTGGCGGCGACGTCCGAAGCCGGACCCCCGCGATGGCCCGGACTGGCATTCCGCCCACCCTATGTACGATCCCCAGGCCATCAGGCGGCGCAGCGCGCCGTGCACTGCTCGCAGTGCCGGAATCTCCCCGGCTCCTGTTTGCTCGACACGAGCGCCATCGGCGGTGGCTCGAGCTCGTGCAAGCTGCAGGCACACGCGAGCTCGCACTGCCCGTCGATGACAAACGGCGCCCGTCGCCCGGCGATCGCGTCGACGGCCCGCTCGCGCACCCGGCCACTGAGACGGGCGAGGAAGAGCGCGCCGTTGATCGAGACTTCGGCGGCGCGGGCGAGCATATCGAGCCGCTCGAGCGGCGGTCCGAGCACGGCACGGAGGCGTCCGTCGTAGGAGCGGAGTCCGCGGATCGAGCCATCCTCCCACGCGTCGATCGTCTGGGCTGCGGCGATGCCCGACAGGATCGCGTACGAGATGCCCTCGCCAAAGAGCGGATCGGCCGTCGCGGCGGCGTCGCCGGCGAGGATGACCCGCTCGGAGGCGAGTCTTCCGATGCGGAGGCCCTGCGGGATCCAGTGACCCTGGACCCGGGTCGCTCCCAGGTGCAGGCCCAGCTCGTCGGTCAAGCGCGCCAGGTCGTCCCGGAGCCGGAGGTATCGTGGAGGGTCGTGCGAGCCGACGCCGACGTTTGCGTGGTCGCCCTTCGGGAAGTACCAGCCATAGCCGCCCGGGATCGCGAAGTCCAGGATCGCCGTGTCGTTCGGCAGCCCGTTGGCGAGTGGCAGGTCGACCTCGAGCGCGAGCGCGCGGCGGCGGGCCGGCCCGCCGAGCCCGAGTTGGCGCGCCGCCCGGCTCGGTTCGCCGTCGGCCGCGACGACGACGTCCGCTCGCCAGTGCCCCTCGTGGGTGCGCAGATCGACGCCCGATCCGTCCTCGCGAAGCTCGCGCACCGGGTTATCGTCCTCCACGTCGGCGCCCGCCCGCACGGCCGCCTCGACGAGGGCGAGGTCGAAGCGCTCACGCTCGACCATCGCGATGCCGGCGGCCGGGGCGACCAGCCGAAACGGTGAGCCGTGGGGTCCGCGCAGCTCGACCCGCTCGACCCGCCGCTCGACCGCTTTCAGGGCCAAGGTTGGCACGAGCCGTTGCGCCTTGGGCGTCAGGCCGCCGCCGCAGGTCTTGGGGCGCGGGAGCGGCCTGGCCTCGAAGAGCCGGACCTCGGCGCCCCGTTCGGCGAGGAGCCGGGCGGCCGTGCTGCCGGCGGGCCCGGCCCCCACGACGGCGACACGCGGTCGGGTCATCGGGCGGCCCGCGTCGTGTGATCCACGACGGCGTTCCAAGCGGCCCTTGCTACGACCGCGGCACCGAGACCGTACAAGGCGACC
>JACQEH010000149.1 GCA_016200675.1 Chloroflexota bacterium
GGCGCGATTGCGCCCGACGACTCGCCACCGCCCCGGCCACCGACCCACGTCGTCGAGGTTCCGGCCGGCAGCGCCGAAGGCGCGTCGACCGAGGTCCTCAGCACCGGAACCGTCCGGCGGGGCCCGCGCCCCGGAAGCCCGGTGGCCCCCGCCAGGCGAACGGCGACGCCTCGCCCGAGCGGCACGGCAGCCTCACGCGCCGCCGCGGCTCGCGCGGCTCGGATCGAGCCGGTGCCGATGACGCGGGAGGCCTACGCACGCCTGGAGGCGGAGCTGCTGGAGCTGACCCGCGACCACCGGCCCGAGGTCGTCGCCCGGATCAAGGCGGCCCGCGAGCACGGCGACCTCAAGGAGAATGCCGAGTACCAGGCCGCCCGCGAGGAGCAGTCGTTCATGGAGGGCCGGATCCGGCTGCTCGAGGAGCGCAAGCGGCATGCCGTGCTCATCGAGGAGAGCACCAGCGGCCGGGTCTCCCTGGGCTCGACGGTCGTCATGGAGCACGAAGGCGAGGCCATCACCTATACCATCGTCGGGACCACGGATGCCGATCCGGCCGCCGGGCGGATCAGCTCCGCATCGCCGGTCGGCGCGGCCCTGCTCGGTGCGGTCGCCGGCCAGGACGTCGAGGTCCGGACCCCGCGGGGCGCGGTCCGCTACCGCGTCGTCGAGGTCCGCTGAGGGACGGGCGGCGGCCGGCCGGAGCCCGCCGAGGCCGCTAGGATGAGGGAACACCCATCAGTTGACCAATGCCCGGAGTCCCCGCCCCGATGCCTGCCGCACCACGCGGCTCCACCTCACCCGCGGCCTCTGTTCGCCGTCGCTCGTGGATCCTCGGCCTCGTCGTGATCCTCCTCGCCGGCTGCGGCGGCGGGGCGACGCCCGCCCCATCGTTTCCGCCCGGGGCCGTCGTCGTGCACGCTCGGAACCGGACCTTCGACACGACCCAGCTGATCGTCCCCGCCGAGACCGAGTTCAGCCTCGCCTTCGTCAACGAGGACGGCGACTCCCACAACATCGCCATACGGACCAAGTCCGGCTTCGACGGCGACGTCGTCTTCCGCTTCGACCCGGTCTCCGCCCGGACCATCGTCCTGTCGGTCGGCAAGATCCCAAAGGGGAGCTACTTCTTCCTCTGCGAGGTCCATCCCAACATGTCGGGGACCGTGCTCGCCCGCTAGGCGCCCGCGCCGCCGGGGCCGGCGAGGGCAGCCGGGTCATCGTGGCTGCCGGGACCGTTGGTGCCGTCGAGCGGTTCGAACAGGCCCGGCGTCCCGCCGGCATGCCAGAACGCGACCCGCCGGCCGTCCCACCGTCCAGACCGGACCCCGGCGATGAGCGCGGCCAGCGCCTTGGCCGTGTAGATCGGATCGACGAGCAGGCCTTCCGTTCGGGCCAGGAGCTCCGTCGCCGCGTGGGCCGCGGCCGTCGGCCGCCCGTAGCCGTCGCCGAGGGCCGAGCCATCGAGCTCGATCTCCGCGGGCGGGATCGCCATCCCGGTGAGCGGCGCGAGCGCAGCGAGCGTCGCCTCGATCGCGGGCCGCAACTCGCCGTCCGGGCAGGCGACGAGGACGCCGACCACGGCCGCGGTGCTGCCGCCGGCCCGCAGCCCGGCGAGCAGGCCCGCCTGCGTGCCGCCGGTGGCCGACGGCGCGACGACGGCGTCCGGCATCGCGCCGCGGGCCACCGCCTGGTCCAGGAGCTCGAGTCCCGCCAGGACCTGGCCCGCTGCGCCCGGCAGGCCCGTTCCGCCCACCGGGATCACGTACGGCGACCGACCATCCCGGCGGAGGCCGGCGACGAGGCCCGCCACGGCCGCGTCGCGGGCAGCGCGGTTCGCTGTCGGGAGCTGGACGACCGTCGCGCCCAGCAGCTCATCGAGCGTCCGGCCGGGGTTCGGGAGCGCCTGATGGCCGGCGCCAGGCGCGGGCGGCCCGGACAGGACGAGGTGGACAGCGAGGCCGGCTCGGGCGCCCGCGGCAGCGGTCAGCCGGCAGTGGTTCGACCAGCGGCGCCCCGACGTGACGAGCGAGTCGGCGCCCTGCGCTACCGCGGCACCCACAAGGAACTCGAGGTTGCGGAGCTTGTTGCCCCCGAAGGCCAGGGGCAGGAGGTCCTCGCGCTTGACCCAGAGCTCGGTCCGCCCACCCAGCGCGGCCTCCAGGCGCTCGAGGCGATGGAAGGGGCTCGGCCCCTCGAAGAGCCGGAAGCGGGGCAGGGCGTCGATCGCCGGAAGCACCCGGCGATGGTAGCCGGTGCTACGCTCGCCGCCGATGCAGCTCCCCAGGACGCTCTACCGCGACGCGGCGCTGGCCGATGCCCGTTCCGACCGCCTCCAGGTCGGCATCTCCATCCTCGTGGCGGGTGGCGTCATCCGCTGGATCCGACCGGCGGACGACGAGGGCGAGCTCGGGCCCGCCGAAGCGCTCGAGGTCATCGACGCCTCCGGGGCGACGATCGTGCCGGGCATGGTCGACGGCCACAGCCACGTGACGCTGCCGGGGGGCGCCCACTGGATCGACCGCATCGGCGACGAGCCGGCCGCCCTCCTCGAGGTCGCCGAGCGCAACGGCCGGCTCCTGACACGCTCCGGCGTCCGCTGGGCCCGCGATGTCGGCGCGCCGAGGGTCGCCGATCCCGTCGACGGCGCGGTCCGTGCCCTCAGCATCGGCATCCGCGACCGCTGGGCCGGCCGGCTGGGCACGCCACACCTGCGGGTCGCGGGCACCTGGCTCGACCGGGCCGGGACGATCCCGCCGGCCGCGCACTCGGTGGAGGCCGTCGACGGCGACGACCTCCTGGCCAAGGCGATCGTCCAGCTCGATGACGGGGCGGACCTCCTCAAGCTCTACATGGACGGCCCGGATCCGGACACGTCCCCCTGGACCCACCACGAGGTCGGTCGCGTCGTGGCGGCGGCCCACACCCGGGGCGTCCGCGTGACGGCCCACTCGGGCCGCCTCAACGGGGCGGTCGAGGCGGTCCGCGGCGGGGTCGACGCCATCGAGCATGGATTCGACCTCGATGCGGACGTCGCCGGCGAGATGGCCGCCCGGGGCACCTTCCTCGTCTCGACCCTCGGCGTCCTGCGCTCATGGCAGACCTTCGCCACGACGACGTCGCTGGAGCGCTTCACCTCGGCCGACGGGCGGGCACGCATCGCCGAACGCCGCGAGCACGCCGAGGAGAGCGTCCGCCTGGCGCGGGCCGCCGGCGTTCCCATCGCGACGGGCACGGACTTCGGCGGCGGCTCGACGAGGGCGAACCAGCTGGCCTGGGAGGTCGAGGCGCTCGTCGGCGCCGGGATGGAGCCGTGGGAAGCGCTCGGTGCGGCGACGTGGCGCGGCGGCGAGCTCCTGGGCGAGGCCGGCGCCGGTTCCATCAGCGAGGGCGGCCCGGCCGACTTCTTCCTCGTCCACGGCGACCCGCTCGCCGAGCCGGCGGCCCTGTGGCGGGTGTGGCGGGTGGCCTGGGCCGACTGACGGCCCGATATCATCGGCCCGTGGCCGTCCGCATCACCCCCGCCCAGCGCCTGACCACGGTCGGCCAGCACGCCGACATGGAACGCTCGATCGCGGTCTCGGCGCCCCTCACCGGCTCGACCGGCCTCTACTCGTCGGTGGTCACCACGGAGCCCGGAGCGCGGACCCGCGTCCACCACCACGGCCCCTGCGAGACCTCCATCTACATCCTCGCCGGCCGTGCCCGCTTCACGTTCGGGCCGACGGGCGTCGAGGTCACGTTCGAGGCCACCGTCGGCGACTTCGTCTACATACCGGCCGGCGAGATCCATGTCGAGGAGAACGCCTCGACCTCCGAGCAGTTGGTCGTGGTCCTGACCCGCAACTGCCCCGACTCCCACGTCGTGTACCTGGACGGAGGCGCCGACGGGGGCGCTCCCCCGCCGCCGCGCTGACGCACGTCGATGCCGGCGCCCCGATGACCGAGCCGCACCCGCGGCCGTTCGCGTCACCGTGGGCCGGCCTGACCATCGCGCAGCTCCTCGCGGAGCATGGGCTGGCCGGCGTCGAGGAGCAGCCCTTCCCCAACGACGGCTGGTCGGGCGCCCGGCTGACCCTCCTGGAGCGGGGCGGCGAGCGGTTCGTGCTCAAGCGGACATCGTGGGCGATCGACTGGATCGCCCGCTCCACGCGCGACCACGCCCTGCGCGAGGCCGTCCTCGCGTCGGCGCCAGGATGGTTCGAGCCGCCGCTCATGAGCGCCCACGTCGGCGCCTCTGCCGACGGGACGGCCGCGGCCATCCTCATGCCCGACCTGGGGCGCTGGCTGATCCCCTGGGATCGCGGCGACGGCGGGGGCGCGGCGATCGACGACGGCATGCTGGACCAGGCCCTCGAGGCCATGGCCGCCATTCACACCGGGACGTGGGCGCCGGCCGGCGCGGCCGGCCTCGACTGGCCGTGGTGCCCCATCCGGGAGCGGTTGCAGCTGCTGTCCAGGCCGGCTGCCGAGCGCTACCGGGCCGGCGGCCTGTGGGTCGGCGAGCGGTTCCTCCACGGCTGGGATGCCTTCGAACGACTGGCTCCGCCGGCGGCGCGGGCGCTCGTGGCCGGCCTGTCGGCCGATCCGGGCCCGCTGGTGGAGGCCCTCGACCGGCTGCCCGCCACCGGCCTCCACGGTGACCTGAAGCTCGCCAACCTGGCCCTCTTTCCCGATGGGATCGCGGCCGCCATCGACTGGCAGATGGTCGCCCACGGCCCGGTCGCGCTGGAGCTCGGCTGGTTCCTCGTCGCGAACGTTGCCCAGCTTCCCGGCGAGCCCGATGCGATCCTGGAGCGCTACCGACGCGTCCTCGTCGCGGCGGGCGGGGCGGCCCTCGTCGGCGACTGGGACGCGCAGCGAGACCTGGCGATCCTCGTCGGGATCCTCCTCCGGGGCTGGCGCAAGGGCCTCGACGCCGAGGCGGGCGGACGCCTCCCGACCCGGCGAGCGGCGACCACGGACCTGGCCTGGTGGAGCATCGAGGCGACGGCAGCCGCGGGGCGCCGGCTCTGACCACGGTCCGGGCCGCGGCAGTCGGGCCGGGCCGCGGCAGTCGGGCCGGGCCGGGCTACGATGGCGGCCCCACATTGCACCTGGAGTGAGCGGCATGCCCAAGCACGTGATCAGCGGTCCGGGCGTGGCCCCGAGCAGCCTGCCCTTCAGCCCCCTCGTCGAGGCCAATGGCTTCGTGTTCCTGGCCGGCCAGGTGGGCCAGGCGCCGAACGGCGCGGGTGCGGTCGGCGGCGGCATCGAGGCCGAGACGCGCCAGATGATCGAGAACGTCGGGGCGCTCCTCCGGGCCGCCGGCCTCGACTTCGGGGATGTCGTCCAGTCGACGGTCTACCTCCGGGACTTCACCGAGTTCGCCCTGATGAACGCCGTCTACCGCGAGTTCTTCCCGACCGATCCGCCGACCAGGGCCACCGTCGGCGTCAGCGGCCTGGCCGCCGACTACCGCGTCGAGATCGTCTGCGTGGCCGCCCGCCGCGGCGGCGGTTCAGCCGGCCGGAGCGCCGTCGCTTGTGATCGGCACGCTGTCGCCGACGTCGAACTCGTCGAGGGCGATGGTGGGACGGCCGGGCGTGCCGAGCACCTCGATCCTGATCCTGTGGCTCCCGACCCGGTCGAATGAGGTCGAGAAGAGCACGGCGCGGGGCCGGAAGGAGGGCGCGTACACGTCGACGGTCCGGACGAGGACATCATCGAGGTAGAGGCGAGCCTGACCGCGGGTCGGGCCCTTCGGGCCGATCCAGGCGATCGAGTCCCCGGTAAAGTCGAACCAGACGCTGGTCCGCGCCGCGACCGCGTAGCGGACCTGCCCGCCGAGATAGCCGGCGAACTCGGCCGCGCCCCAGCCGCCGGAGAACTGAACGGCGTCGTTCGATTCATCGAAGACGGTGATGGCGGCGGCGGATGCCGATGGGCGGGGGGCGCTCGGCGTGGAAGGCTTCGTCGGAATGCCGGGCGCGCCCATGGCGGCCATGACCCGATTGACGTACTGCCGCGCGAACGCGGACCAGTGATTGGGATCAGGATCGCCGTCGCCGGTGAGCCACCAGTGGGCTACGGCGGGCCAGTTCCCGAGCCAGTTGTAGAGGGCCGTGATCTTGTGGCGGGCGACGTCCTCCTGGTTCGCCGGCGTCGGCTCGGCGTTGGCGTTGCCGAGGTAGCGCAGCGACCAGGCGGCCCAGCTGGCGGGCATGATCTGGTACTTGCCGAACGCTCCCGACGTCGCATTCACCGCGTCATAGCGGCCATTCGACTCGACCGACCCGAGCGCGGCCATGAAGTGGTCGATGTTGGGCGGGTCCACGGCCTGCGTGATCGACGGCACGATCAGGGCGGCCAGCAGGATTGCGGTGATCGTGGCTGTGGCGGTCGCGCGCACGCGACCGATCACGTCTGGCAATAGACCTCCTCCAAGAGGTTGGCGGAATGGGGAGGATAGCGGCGACCGGCGGGACCAGCAACCGTGGCGCCGGATCGCTCAGCCGCTGATCGCGCGCAGGAACTCGGCCGCCTGGTCGAGGACGTCGTCGAGGACGGGCCGGAGGGTGTGGCCGAGGCGCGGGAACGTCACCAGGCGAGCGTCCGCCAGGAGCGGCAGCGCCGCCCGCAGGAGCTCGATCCGGGCAAAGGGATCCGACTCCCCCGAGAACAGGAGGACCGGGCAGGTGATCCGCGGCCAGTGGGCCACGCGGGCGGGCCCGCGTTCCGGTGCACCCGGCGGATGAAGCGGGTAGGAGAGGAGGATGAGGGCCTCGTAGGCCGTGCCGGCGTCCGCCGCCGCCAGGCTGGCCACCCGGCCTCCATAGGAGTGACCGCCGACGGCGACGCCGGGGCCCTCGGGGACGGCCGCGCGCCAGCTCGAGATGGCGTCCTCGGCGCGCCGGCGGGGAAGGTCGACCGCGGTGGCCGGAATGCCCCGGCGCTCGAGGCCGGCGACGAACGGGGCCATCGAGGCAGCCGTCCCGCTGGCGCCATGACCGAGGTAGATCCTGGGCGGCATGGCGCCAGCGTACCCGGCCGCGGTCCTATCCTTCGCTGAGTGACCCCCGGACCGCACGACGAACGCCCACGCTGCTGGTGGGGCGACGCTGCCCGAGCCGACCTCCGCATGCGGGCCTACCACGACGACGAGTGGGGCGTGCCGGTCGTCGGTGACGTGGAGCTCTTCGAGCGGCTCGTCCTCGAGACCTTCCAGGCCGGCCTGGCATGGCAGACGATCCTCAACAAGCGCGAGGCGTTCCGGGCGGCCTTCGAGGGCTTCGACCCGGCCAGGATCACTGCGTACGGCGACGATGACCGGGCGCGCCTCATGGCCGATGCCGGGATCGTCCGGAACCGGGCCAAGATCGAGGCGGCGATCGCCAATGCCGCCGCCATCCTGGCCGTGGCGGCGGAGTTCGGCTCGTTCGATGCCTACCTCGCCTCGATCGTGCCACGGCCCGCCCTGCCGCTGCCGCGGACCGCCGTCGCCGGCAGCATCCCGGCGACCACGCTGACCTCCGATGCTCTCGCCAACGACCTCCGCCGCCGCGGCTTCCGGTTCGTCGGCTCGACGGTCGCCTATGCCTTCATGCAGAGCGTCGGCCTGGTCGACGACCACCTGCCCGGCTGCTTCCGCTACCGCGGCTGAGCGGGCTGGCTGGCACGACGCGGGTGACGCAGGGCGTCGCCTCGATGGCGAGTTCGCCGAGCCGCCTGACCTCGTCAGAGCTCGCGGCGGCGGAGCGAGAAGGCAGCCAGGAGCGTCACGAGCAGGACCCACGTGACGGCCCAGGCGAGGAAGCCGACGGTCGGCGGCGAGGCGGCGAAGAAGGGATTGGCCTCGGCCAGTGGCTGGCCGCTCGCGGCCGCGATCACGATCCCCGGCTCCAGCCCGTAGACGACCCCGCGCCACAGGCCGTCGGTCGGCAGGAGCGCCCGCCCGACCTGTCCGACGATCTCCAGGTTCACACCCGGGTTGCTCGCGGTGATGGCGAGTCCGACTCGCTCGATGGCGCCGGCCATCCACGAGAGCCCGAACGCCACGACCGCGATGGCGCCGGCCCCGATCGGCGGGAGGCGCGTCGACAGGAGGAGGCTGAGGGTCAGCACCACGAGGCCTTCGGCCGAGAGGTAGACGATCGGCATCAGGACCGACGGCGGCGTGTACCCCGAGACGCGCCCAACGACGAGGATCGCCAGGAGGGCGGAACCTCCGCCGTAGGCGACGAGGACCACGGCAAGGCCGAGCCAGCGCCCGAGGAGGTACGACGTCCGTCGGAGCGGCCGCGCCAGGAGGGCCAGGGCGATCCCGGATTCGAGATCGCTGGCGATGGCCGGGGAGCCGAGGAAGGCCGCCGTCATGGCCAGCACGAAGGTGAACTGGAAGGCGATGAAGATGAGGATCTGGGAGACGCCGAACTGGATCTGGAACTCGGCCGTCCCGTTCTCCCGGGCCAGCGTGACGAGGCGGTCGACGCCCCAGCCGGTGATCCCCACGGCAATCGCGGCCAGGATGACGAGGACCCACAGGATCCGGCGGCGGGCGGCCTCGCCGATCGTGAGGCGAGCGATGGTGATCATGTCGGCGCCTCCGGTGGCGGATGCCCGACGAGCTCCAGGAAGCGCCGCTCGAGGGACTCGCGGCCGGAGACGACCGCCTGGATCCTGACGCCGAGGTCGACCAGGGCGGCCACGAGATCCGGGACCCGCGGCTCCAGGAGGTCCACGAAGACGAGCTCCCGACCCTCGACGCGAAGGGGCCCGAAGGCGGCCAGGGAGGCCAGGCCGGCCGGATCGACGGCCTCGCAGCGGACCCGCGTTTCCTGGGCGCCGAGGACGGCCGCGAGCGTACCCTCAGCCACGACCCGGCCACGATCGACGATGGCGACACGATCGCAGACCTGCTCCACTTCGCTCAGGAGGTGGGAGTTGAGGAAGATGGCCGCCCCTCGCTCCCGAGCGGTTCGCAGGATCGCCCTGACGTCGATCCGGCCGATCGGGTCGAGGGCCGACGTCGGCTCGTCGAGGATGACGAGAGCCGGCTCGCCCAGAAGGGCGACCCCGAGGCCGAGGCGCTGCTGCATGCCCTTCGAGAAGGTCCCGACCGCGGAACCGGCGCGATCGGCGAGGCCGACGAGGCCGAGCGAGTCCTCGAAGCGGCGGGCGCGATCGGCGCCCGGGAGGCCGATGAGATCGGCGTGCAGGGCCAGGACCTCCCGGGCTCGCAGCCAGGGCTGGAAGCGGAACAGCTCGGGCAGGTAGCCGACCCGCCGGCGCGCCTCGCGGTCACCCAGCGGCTCGCCCAGGAGCGTTCCGCGCCCGCCGCTCGGGCGAGCCAGTCCCAGGAGGAGCTTCACGGTGGTGGTCTTGCCCGCCCCGTTCGGCCCGAGGAATCCGAAGATCTCGCCAGGCTGGACCGCCATCGTCAGGCCGGCCAGCGCGTCGACCCGGCCGTACCGCTTGCGGAGGTCGGTGACGTCGATGACGGGCTCGGTGCTGCGGGTCACGGCGAGATTCTGCTCCCTGGCGACCCCGGAGGCATCCGGCGCGCCACGCGACGGGGGGACGCTGTGCCCATGATCCTCATCGACTGCCCCTCCTGCGAAGCCCCGATCACCGCCGACGCGCCGGTGCCCGGCAGCCTGCGCTGTGACGACTGCGCCGTGGCCTGGGACGTGACGGACGCTGCCCCGATGCCGAGCGATGTCCGGCTCGCCGCTTGATCGTCCGCCGCACCGTCTACCCGGCGCTACCATCCCACGCGTGGACGACGATCCTGCCGATGCGACCGACCGGCGCCTGCGGGAGGCCATCTGCGCGGCCGGCCGACGCCTGGGGGCGCGCGGCCTGATCAGCGCCGGCGAGGGCAACCTCTCCCTGCGCCTCGGCGGCGGGCGGCTCCTCACGACGCCGACGGGCCGGCGCAAGGACGAGCTCGTTCCCGGCGACCTCCCGACCGCGGCGCTGGACCCGCTGGCCGGGCCCGCTCCGATGGGGCCACCGCCGAGCAGCGACCTGGCGATCCACCGCGCGATCTACGCGACCCGGCCGGACGTCGTGGCCGTCGTCCACGCCCACCTGCCGGCCTCGATGGCCCTGACCCTGGCCGGCGAGGTTCCGGATCCCACCGCCCTGCCCGAGACGGCCCATCACCTGCCCGTCCTGCCGTTCGTGCCCTTTGCCGCCATGGGCAGCGAGGAGCTGGCCGGGCGCGTGGGGGACGCATTTACCGCGACGACGCCGAAGGCCCTGGCGGTCGTCCTGGAGCGCCACGGGGCGATCGCGGTCGGCACGGGCGACGGCGTCGGCGACGCGACGGAGCTCGAGGCCGCCCTCACCGCCGCCGTCGACCGCCTCGAGTTGGTGGAGGTCCTGTGCCGGACGACCCGCGACGCGCTCCTGCTCCGAGGGGCCCGCAGCCGCTCGGTATGATGGCTCCGAGGGCCGGCCCTGATCGGCACGGAGGAGGGATCGTGGACACTCGCAAGCTCATCGCCGAGGCCATCGGGACGTTCATCCTCGTCGGCATGGGGTCGTTGTCTATCCTCGCCACGGGCGCGATGCCCGGCAGTCCGGCCCTCGTCGTCATCCCCATCGGATTCGGCCTCGGCCTCTTCGCCGCGATCGCCGCCGCCGGCCACGTCTCGGGCGGCCACTTCAATCCCGCCGTCACCCTCGGCGCCTTCCTCGACAAGCGCATCGATGCCATGAGCGCCGTCGGCTACGTCATCGCCCAGGTCGTCGGAGCCGTCGTGGCCTCGGCCATGATCCTCGCCCTCAGCGACAAGGCGGCCGTGGCCGGGACCAAGAACATGCCCGGCGCGGTCGGCGACGGCGGCGCCTTCCTGGTGGAGGTCGTCCTGACCGCGATCTTCCTCGCCGTGATCCTGACGGTCACGAAGCGGGACGCCGGGCACGCCTTCATCGTCATCCCCCTGACCCTCCTCACCATCCACGCCGTCGGCATCCCGTTCAGCGGCGCCTCGGTCAACCCGGCCCGGGCGCTCGGGCCGGCCCTCGTGTCGCTGGACTTCGCGGCCATCTGGATCTACCTGACGGCGCCCTTCGTCGGCGCCGTCGTCGGCTGGCTCGCCTATCGCGTGCTTGCCGTCGAGGAGCCCGCGAAGGGCTAGATCCGGAAGCTGGTGAGCGGCCGTTCCTGGAGCAGGAGCGGCCGGTCGACGCGGAAGGCCTCGATCTCGCCGGCCGACGGCGTCGCGCCGTCGGTCGCCAGCTCGGCCAGGATCCGGCCCACGACCGAGGCGAACTTGAAGCCGTGCCCGGCCCCGAGGGCCACCGTCACGCCGGGATGGTCGGGCAGCCGGTCGAGGACGAAGTCGCGCTCCGGGGTCAGCGTGTAGATGCACGTCTTGGTCAGGATGTCCGGGCCGGGCATGCCCGGCAGGTGCTCCTCCAGGAAGGCCGTCACCCGGGCATGCGACGCCCGGTTGACCTCGAACGTCCGCGTCGCCGTCGTGACCTCCTCGCCGCCGACGTCCTCGGCCACCTTGGGGCCGGCTTCGCCGTAGGTCGGGAAGCCGTAGAACGCCGGGTCGTCCATCCAGATCCAGACGGGGAAGCGGTCCGGGGCGAAGGCCGCCGGGTCGGGGCTGGCGACGTACGTCACCTGCTCCCGGGTGATGGTCAGCGGCAGGCGCCGCCCGAGCCCGGCCAGGACCTCGTTGGTCCAGGCGTCGGCGGTCACCACGACCCGGCCGGCCCGCAGGATCGTCCCGTCGGCGATCGTGATCTCGTACTCCCCGCCCGCCTCGCGGAGCAACAGGACGGGTGTCCGGTCCCTGAGGACCGCCCCGTTGGCGACGGCCAGCGCGCGATGGGCCGGGTTGGCGCGGTTGGGATCGGCGATCCCGGTCTCGACCTGATGGACCACCGCGGTATCGTCCGCGAGGCGCCACTGGGGCCAGCGGCGCATGGCCTCGGCCGCGTCGAGCCGCTCGAAGGGAACGCCCTCGGCCATGAGGCTGCCTGTATACGCGGCCTGGTCGGTCGCGCCGCCGGCGGGGTAGAGGTCGATCCCGCCGGTCCTCGTCACGATCCGGACGCCGCTCGCCGCCTCGACCTCGGCCCACGTGGCGTAGGCCCGCCGGGCGAGGCGGACGTAGTCGCGCCGGTGGTACGAGAGCCGGATGATCCGCGAGTGGTCCTTCGAGGCCCCGTTGTCGTGGTCGAGGGGGAACTGCTCCAGGCCCAGGACCCGGAGCCCCGGTCGGGTCGAGAGCCAGTACGCGGCCGCCGAGCCGAAGCCGCCGAGCCCGATGACGATCGCATCCGACGGTGGTGGGCCACGGCCCCGATCCCGGCGAGGACCGTCTGCCAGGACAGCGAGGCGAAGAACGCGCCGGCCACGAACGCGGCCCGTTCGCCGGGTCCGCGGCCGAGGTTCGGGAGGCCCAGGATGAGGGCCGCGAAGTAGATGATGGTGGCCGGGTTGAGGAGCGTCAGGGCCAGGAACCGCAGGTAGGTCCCGGCGAGGCGCGTCGGCATGGCCGCCGCGCCGGCCACGTTCCGGGGACCGAGGAGCATCAGGAGGAGGCCCCGGAGGCCGATCCCCAGGAGGGCCCCGATGGCGATCACCTTGAGCGGCCGGGCCAGCGGTTCGAGCATCCCGGCGATGGCCACGCCGCCGGCGGCCGCCAGCAGCGCGTAGATGCCGTCGGCCGAGGCGGCACCGGCACCCGCGGCGGCGGCCGACCGGAAGCCGCGCCGGATCCCGACCTCGACGATGAGGACCGCGATCGCCCCGACTGGGATGGCGATGGCGTAACCGGCCAGCACCCCGGCGAGGAACGGGGCGAGCACCGTCAGGCCGCGGAGGCTCCGGGCGCGATCAGGTCCAGGAGCGCCCCGAGATGGCGCCGGTACTCGGTGCCCTCGTAATCGTGGAGCGGATGCGGCTCGAGGGCGTGCTCCTCCACCTTGCCCCCGCGGCGCAGGTAGGCGACCGGGTAGATGGCACCTTCGCCGTCTGCCTCGATCGTCATCGCGATCGCGTCCGGCCCGCCGGCGTCGAGGAAGTGCGTCAGCGGCAGGATGCCCTGGTCGCGGATCCCGTCGTCGGGCGTGACCGTCACGACGCTGGCGAGGTAGGCCTTCTGGTGCCACAGCTCGGGCCCGCCCGTGGCCTCGGCGAGGAGGTGGTCGAGGAGGCTCGCCAGCTCGATCGGCGGGTGCTCGTGGCTGATCCCGAAGGACTGCTCGGCGAGTCGCCGGACCATGATCCGGCCGTTGTAGCGATGACCCTGGACGGCGCCCGAGTAGCTCGGGATGCCGTGCTTCTTGAGCCCCGCCGCACCGGACGTGATCGTCCCGGCGAAGTGGATCCCGGGCACGGTGGCACTCTCCCAGAACGCGGTCTGGGCCGGCAGCCGGCTCTGGCCGAACGTCGCGACCCCGAGCTCGGGCAGGTCCAGGAGCGGGCAGGTGAAGCCGGTGGCCGCGATGACCTCGTCGGCCTCGAGCGACACGGGCATGCCGGTGTCGCTGCGCTTGAGGTCGACCCTCAGGCCGCCGGGGATCGGCGTGATGCCGGCGAGCGAGGCTGACAGGATGTCGACGCCGCCGCCGAGCGCCGAGTCCTCGAAGGGTTGGACGTAGCGGGCACGGACGCCCACGAGGGAGCGCGTCTCGATGGACGTCTTGGCCGGCGACGGCGAGGCGAGGGTGATCCGGCTGGCCCATTGGAGGAGCCCGGAGGCGAGCTCGAAGCCGGAGTTCTGCTTGCCGATCACGAAGAGGCGCTTGCCGGCGTACGTCTCGGCCGCTCGCGTCTCCGCGTAGTGGACCGCGTGCTCGACGCCCGGGCTCGGCGGCGTGTACGGCTCGGCGATGCCGACGGCCAGGATCAGGTGCTCGCAGCTGTACTCGCCGTCCGTGGTGACCAGGGTGAACCGGTCGCCCGAGGCGGTCTCCTCGCGGCGGGTCGATTCCCAGCGGCAGCCGTAGCGGACGACGATCCCAGCCCGGTTCGCGAAGGCCGTGAGGCTGGCCTCCATCTCGGGACGCGACGGGAAGTCCGACGAGCCATCCATGAACTCGGTCTGGAGGCCCCGCAGCTCCGGCTCGTAGGCGATCAGGCTGTTCCAGTCCCAGCGCTCGAAGGCCCGCGTCCGGCGATCGGCCGGCGCGTACGGTTTGGTCCACGACAGGAGCCGCTGGAAGAACGGCCAGTGGCGGAACATGCCGCCGGGACCCGGATCGGCCGAGAGCACTGCGTGGCCGATGCCGTGGTGCGAGAGCTCGTAGGACACCTGCAGCCCGCCCGGGCCGGAGCCCACGACGATGACGGGGTAGTGGCCCGGCGGGAACGGCCGCTCGATGTCTGCCATCACGGTCAGCTCTGGGCGCGGTTGGCGTTCCGGAGGCGCCGGGACTGCGACTGGAGCATCCGGTACAGGACCCGCGGATGGTCGACGAGGAAGGCCTCCACGGCCGAGCCGGGCAGGGCCAGGCAGCGGAGCGGCCGGAGGGCCACGATGTCGGCCGTCGGCGGCTCGCCGAGCAGGATGGAGACCTCGCCGAAGAACTCCCCCCGGCCGAGCTGCGCCCGGGCCGTCCCATCAACCACCACCGACGCGTCGCCATCGAGGATCACGTAGAAGGCCGAGCCGCTGAGGCCCTGGCGGAGGATCCGGGCGCCCTCGGGAAAGAAGGCCTCCTCGAACTGGCTCGCGACGCCGAGCAGCTGCGGCGTCGTCAGATCGGCGAACAGGGTCATGCCGGCCAGTGCTTCGGCGATCTCGTCGCGTGTTGCCATCAGCTTCCGCCGTTTCCTCCAGAGCGGTCTTCGGGGATCGAGGACGATTGTGCATCCTCCGCGGCGGGCGCGGAGCCTCGCCGCGCCCGGTCATGCGCGGGCGCCTTGACGTGGGCGAGTGTGCCGTTCAGCATCGGGGCTTACCGCGGAGGATCCATGGCCCTCTCGAAAGGCGACCGTTCCGAGCTCCTCGCCGCCTGCCCGCTCTTCCGGGGTGTCGGCGGCGACGGCCTGGCCGCCCTGAACGGGGCCGCGACGGAGGTCACCTTTCCAGCCGGCCACGTGATCGCCCGCCAGGGCGAGATCGGGACGGGCTTCTTCGTCGTCGTCCGGGGCATGGTTCGCGTGGTTCGCGATGGGACCGTCCTCGCCCACCTGGGACCCGGCGACTTCTTCGGCGAGCTCTCCGTCCTCGACGGCAAGCCGCGCAACGCGATGGTGGCCGCCGAGGCCGAGACGACCTGCCTGGCCATCGCGACCTGGGACTTCGAGGCGACGCTCCTCGCGAACCCGGCCGTCACGCTGGCGATCCTGCGCGGCGTCGCGACGCGGCTTCGAGACGCCACGGACGCCCTCCGTCACTGATGCCCGCCGTCCGGTCGTAGATCGCATGACCACGCCCGCGTCCCCCACGGCGCCGCCCTCCGGCGGCACCCTCGTCTTCCTGTTCTCGGATATCGAGGGCTCCACGCGTCTGGAGCAGGCGGTCGGCACCGCCGCCTACGCCGACCTCCGCGAGCGCCATCGGGCCCTGCTTCGGGCGGCCTTCAGCGCCCGCGGCGGCGGGGAACAGGGCACCGAGGGCGATTCGTTCTTCGTCGTCTTCAGGACTGCCGCGGATGCCCTGACCGCAGCCGCGAACGCCCAGCGCTCGATGGCCGTCGAGCCATGGCCGGTGTCGGCCGTCGTTCGGGTCCGGATGGGCATCCATGCCGGCGAGGCCACGATGGCCGGTGGGAGCCTCGTCGGCCTGGCCATCAATCGGGCTGCCCGGATCGCAGCCGTCGCCCATGGCGGCCAGGTCCTCGTGTCGGAGACCGTCCGGGGCCTTGCCGGCGGCTCGCTCCCCGACGAGCTGGGGCTCGTCGATCTCGGATCGCACCGCCTCCGTGACCTGCGCGAACCCGAGCGCCTCTACCAACTGGCCGCGCCGGGCCTCGAGGAGGCGTTCCCGCCCCTGGCCACCATCGACGCCCGGCCCAACAACCTGCCCACCCAGCTGACCTCGTTCGTCGGACGCGCGGAGGAGCTGGCCGAGGCGCTGGCACTTCTCGAACAGAACCGCCTCGTGACCATGACCGGCCCCGGCGGGACGGGCAAGACGCGCCTGTCGCTGCAGGTGGCGGCGGCGGTGGCCGACGCGCACCCCGACGGGACCTTCTTCGTGCCGCTCGAGACGGTCCGGGACGCCGCCCTCGTCGCGTCCCGCATCGGCAGCGAGATCGGACTCTCGGAGTCCGGCGGGCGATCCGCCCGCGACGTCCTCGTCGAGTGGCTGAGCGGGAAGCGCGTCCTCCTGGTGCTCGACAACTTCGAGCAGGTGAGCGACGGCGGGCCGGTCATCGCCGACCTCCTCCGGGCCGCCCCCGGCCTCAAGGTCCTGGCCACTTCCCGGGCGCCCCTCCGCGTCTCGGGCGAGCAGGAATTCCCGGTGCCGGGCCTGCCGGTCCCGCCGGATCCGTCCCAGCTGGGTGGCTACGAGCAGGCTCGCCGCGGCGGCGGCAGCCTCGACCTTGCCGAGCTGAACACGTACGAGGCCGTTCGCCTCTTCGTGGCCCGGGCGGTTGCCGTCCGCCCGGACTTCAGCGTCACGAACGCCAACGCGCCCGCCGTCGCCGCGATCTGCGCCCGCCTCCAGGGCATGCCCCTCGCGATCGAGCTCGCCGCGGCGCGGGTCAAGCTCCTGAACCCCGAGGCTATCCTCGGCCGGCTGGAGCACCAGCTGAACCTCCTCGCGGCGGGCGCCCGGGACCTGCCGGTCCGCCAGCAGACCCTCCGCGGCGCGATCGCCTGGAGTTACGACATCCTGGACGAGCCGGCCCGGCGCCTCCTCGAGCGCTTGTCCGTCTTCGCCAACGGCTTCGACCTCGAGGCGGCTGAGGCCGTCAGCGGGCCCGCGGCCGAGGCCGGCGGCGACATCCTCGACGGCCTCATGGCTCTTGCCGACCAGAGCCTCATCCGCTCGATCGACGGGGACGCGCCCCGCTTCTACCTCCTCGAGACCATCCGGGAGTTCGCGGCCGAGATGCTCGACCGCCGCGAGGACGCGGCGACGATCAGGGCCCGCCACACGGCCTGGTGCGTCGAGCTCGCAGAAGGGGCCGCGGCGGGACTCTCGGGGCCCGACCAGCGGAGCCTCCTCAGCCGCCTCGAGCGCGACCACGACAACATCCGTGCCTCCATCGATCGAGCCGTGGGCGCCGGCGACGGCGACGCCGCCATCCGCCTGGCCTTCGCCATGTGGCGCTTCTGGCAGAAGCGCGGCCACCTCTCCGAGGCCCGCCGTCGCCTGGAAGCGATTGCCGCCGAGCCCTGGTCCCACGCCGACCCACGGCTGCGCGCCCGGCTCATGGAGGCCCTCGGCGGAGTCCTCTGGTGGCAGGCCGACGTGGTGTCGATGAAGCCGGCCTATGCCGAAGCGCTGGCCCTGTGGCGCCAGCTGGGCGACCGGGCCGAGATCGCGAACGCCCTCTACAACTACTCCTTCTCCTTCGCCGTCGGTCCCGACCCCACGAAGAGCCCCGAGGACTGGGATCCCGACCAGGAGGGCCTGGCGGCCCAGGCCGAGGCCTATTCCATCTACCGCGAGATCGGTGACGTGCGCGGCCAGGCGAACGTGGTCTGGGGCATGGGCAACGCCGAGTACTTCAAGGTCTCGGGCGATCACGGCGAGGCCCGCTTCCGGGAAGCCCTCGACCTCTTCCGCAGCGTGGGGGACGTCACCATGGAGGCCTGGTCCCTGCACATGCTCGGGAGCGCCCTTCTCCGCCAGGACCGGCCCGGGGAGGCCGGCGACATCCTCCGTCATGCCCTGCGCCACTTCCATGACGCCAGCGATGCCGCGGGCATCGCCCTGGTCTTCGACGACCTTCATTCCGCGGCCGTCAGCGAGGGCGACCTGGAGAAGGGCGCCCGGATCTACGGAGCGGCCCGACGCCTCACGGCGGCGACCGGCGCCGAGTTGGCCGGCTACGTCGACGTCCAGTTCGAGCACCGGCTTCGGCCCCACATCCGAGGCCGGCTCCCGCCCGCCGAGTTCGAGCGCCTGGCCGCGGAGGGCGCCGCGATGAGCCTCGACGATGCCGTCGCCTACGCCCTCGGGATGTCTCCCGATGAGCTCCAGCGGTCGACCCACGGACCCGACACGGCGGGCTAGGATGAGCGCGTCCTGACCTGCTGAACGCGTCCCGCCTCGGGACCCGGGCCTGGCCCGGCACCGCCAGAGCGTCCCGGGGAGCACGCACGCCATGGAACCGCAGCCCGTGCCGCCGATCCGTCTCGTGACCGTTCTGCCCGTCCCACCGGACGTGGCCTGGGCCTACTTGACCGACCCTGGGCGTGTCGCCGAGTGGTTCACCGAGGCCAGCGAGGTCGGCGAGATCGGCAGCACCTATCGCCTCGACTTCGGCGAGGGCAGCGTCGTGGAGGGCCCGGTCGTCGCCGTCGAGCCGAGCCGGCGGTTCGCCCACGGCTGGGCCTGGCTCGATGCCGAGCCGCGCCAGGAGACCCTCGTCACCTGGACCCTCCGGCCGGCGGCAGCCGGCGGGTCGGAGCTCGAGCTGGTCCATGACGGCTGGGACGAGGCCGGCGCCGACGAGGCCATCCGGGACGACCACGAGGCCTACTGGTCCGGCTACCTCGACGACCTGCACGACCTGCTCGAGGACGTGGTCAGCTCGTGACCGCACCCCCGTCCGTTGGCCGCTTCGATCGCCTGACCGCCCACTACCGGGGCTTCGAGCCCGACGCGCGGCGATTCCTGCTCGTCACGCTCGTCGGCGGGGCGGCCACGAGCCTCTTCTGGATCGACTTCAACCTCTACCTCGCGTCGATCGGCCTGGCCGACGCCCGGATCGGGATCGTCGGGACCGCCGGTGCGATCGCCGCAGCCCTGGCCGCCTTCCCGGCCTCGTCCTGGTCGGACCGGATCGGGCGGCGCCTCGTCATGGCGGCCGGCGCCGCGGGCACCGTCATCGCCGTGATCGGGATGATCGCGACCCGCGACCCGACCGCGATCCTGCTCCTCGCCGCGCTCTACGGAGCGGGCAACCAGGCCGTCCAGGTCGTGGCGGTCCCCTACATGTCGGAACACTCCGAGCCCGCCCACCGCAACGAGCTGTTCGCCCTCCAGTTCGCCATCGGCAGCGCCACGAACGTCGTCGCGGCGGCGCTCGGCGGGGTCGTGGCCCGGGCCATCGCCGAGCGCCTCGGCTTCGCGTCCGACGGGCCCGACACGTACCGAATCATCCTCGTCTTCATGGCGGTCCTGATGGCCGCCGCGCTGGTCGTCATGCTCCGCCTGAGCGACGACCGTCCGTCGATCCTCCGGAAGCGCCACCTGCTATGGATCGGCGAGCCGGCGGCGTTCCCCGAGGTCCGCTCCCGGAGCTGGTCGATCGCCCGGCTGGGCCTCACGATCCGCGACCGCCGGACGTTCTTCCGTCTGCTCCTGCCGGGGCTCCTGATCCCGATCGGGGCGGGCCAGATCATTCCCTACCTCAACCTCTTCATCAAGCACAAGTTCGGCCTGGATCTCGCCTCGCTCAACGGTGTCTTCGCCCTGACCAGCATCGGCACGATGCTCGCCGTCCTCTACCAGCCGACGCTCGCCCGACGCTTCGGCCGGGTCCGCTCGGTGGTCCTGGTGCAGGGCGTCAGCATCCCCTTCCTCATCGTCCTCGGCTTCAGCCCCTTCCTGTGGACGGTCATCGCGGCGATGACGGTCCGGAACTCCCTCATGAACGCCGGCAACCCCATCGCCAACACGTTCGCCATGGATCGCGTGAGCCCGCCCGAGCGAGCGACCCTGGCCGCCGCGATGTCCCTCATGTGGTCGGTCGGCTGGGTGGTGGCCGGCTTCTACTACTCGGCCGTCCACGCCGCCCTCGGGTTCGACGCCGGCTATACCGTGAACTTCGCCACGATCGTCGTCCTCTACACCGTCGCGACGTGGCTCTACTGGCGCTGGTTTCGCGACGCCGAGCCGACGCCGGCCGCTGGCGGGCGCGTCGCGGCGGTGGCTGCCTCGAGCGACTAGGGCTTGCAGCCCACGGTGAAGCCGGACACCAGGGGCATGGAGAAGGGGCCACTGGATACCCTGACGCTGTTGGTTTGGCAATCGACAGCGGAGGATCGCCCGTGGCCCCGGC
>JACQEH010000148.1 GCA_016200675.1 Chloroflexota bacterium
ACGAACGTCGAGTACTACGCGGCGGCCGTCCTCCAGGGCGTCGGCCTGACGCCCGACCTCTTCCCCGCGACGTTCGCCCTCGCCCGCCACGCCGGCTGGACCGCCCACGTCCTGGAGCAGGCCGCCAACAACCGGCTCATCCGGCCGGACGCCATCTACACCGGGCCGACGGAGCGCGACCTCCCGGCCTGACGGTCTCGCGGGTCAGCGGACCTCGATCTCGGCCAGCCCTTCGATCTCGGCGGTGCGCGCCGACGTCGCACGCGCCCGCGCGTGCCGGCGGATGACCGCGATCGCTCCGGCCAGGAGCGCCGCGGCACCCACGAAGAACGGCGCCGGCAGGCCGGCCCTGACCACGACGCTGCCGATCAGCGGCCCGACGATGCCCGCCGCGTACAGGGGCAGGTAGACGAGGTTGAGGGTCTGGGACCGCCGCTCCGGGGCGACCTCGGTGGAGAGGAGCCCGAAGATCATCGCGCTGACCGTGGCCGAGGCGGCGGCGAAGAGCACGGCGACGATCGCGAGGAACCCGATACCGGCGAGGTGCGGCGCCAGCGGCATGAGGACCAGGGCAGCCGCCCCGCCCAGCATCGCCCCGATCAGGACCGGCCGGAACCCGATCCGGTCGCCGAGCGCCCCGGCCAGGGGCGCGAGCAGCGCGCCGGCCAGGGCTGCCGTGCCGGCAACGAGGGCGATGGCGCTGGCCAGGCCCGGCCCCCGATCGACGATCGTCTCCACCACCACCGGCACGTACGGTCGCGACATCTGGTTGGCCAGGAAGGCCATGCCGAAGATGAGGAAGATCCCGCGCACGGCGCGGTCGGACAGGACACCCCGGACGGCGCCGAAGGCAAGGGCCACGATGCGGCCCTCGGGGACGACCTCCGGCCGGACCACGGGCGCCCCCAGGATCACGAGGAGCGCGGTCCCGACCGACAGGCCGGCCGAGACCGCGAAGACGCCGCCGATCGACCATCCGAGGCCGTCGATGAGGATGCCGGCCAGGGTCGGGCCAACGGCGAAGCCGACCGGCCCGGACGCGCCGAAGATCGCGATCACCGTCCCGAGGCGGGCCCGCGGCGCGGCATCCCGGATGCTCGCCAGCATCACGCCCGTGTTGCCGAGCTGGAACCCGATGAGGAGGACGCTCACCGCGACCTGCCACGGCTCGCGGGCGAGGGCCATGCCGCTGAAGACGACGGCCTCGACGAGGGCGCTCCGGGCGATCACGGCCTTGCGGCTGTACTTGTCCGCCCAGACGCCCCAGAGCGGCACGAGCGGCATCCCCAGGACGAAGAGGAGGGAGCTGAAGAGGCCGATGAACTGGAGGCGCTCCGAGTCGGGCACGCCCAGCCCGCTGAGCTGGGCCGGCAGGAGCGCGAAGACCTGGCTGACCCCGAGGCCTTCGACCATGGAGGTGACCCAGAAGACGGCCACGAGCGTCTTCCACCCACGGCGCCCGGTCGTCGACATCAGGGCAGCCTAGCCGATTCGAGGTGGGCCCTTGCAGTGACGCGCTACGCTCGCGGGCGGGAGGTGTTCATGGACCGCTTGTTCGGCAGGCTCATCGCCGCGCAGTCTCGCTGGGTGAGGCCCTTCGGCGAGTTCAACCACCGCTGGGTGCACGCCCTCTTCGGGCCGATCCCGACGATCCGGGACCTCCTCAACGGCCGCTGGCTGGGCCACCCGTTGCACGCCGTCCTGACCGATGCCCCGATCGGGATCCTCTTCCTGGTCATCCCCTTCGACCTCGCCGGGCAGGCGGAGGCGCCGGCGACGCGGGCGATCCTGGGCATCGGCATCCTGACTATGCTCGCGGCCGCTGCGGCCGGTCTCGCCGACTACTCCGACACGGATGGGACGGCCCGCGAGCGGGCGACTCTGCACGGGACGCTCATGGTCGGGTCGCTGGTCCTGTACGTCGTCTCGTTCCTGCTCCGGCTCGGGAGCTCGCCGGCCAGCACCGCGGCGATCGCCTTCTCGGTGCTGGGCTTCCTCGTCATCGCAGCCGGGGCCTACGTCGGCGGGGACGTGGTCTACGTCCTCGGCAACATGGTCAGCCGGCATGCCTTCCGTGGCGCCGGGACGAAGTGGCTGGCCCTCGAGCCCGCGGAGACCGATGCCGATGGGAACATCCCGGAAGGGACGCTGGTCAAGGGCAGGCTCGGGAGCAACGCGCTGGTGCTCGTCCGCCAGGGTGAGACCGTGCTCGCCCTGCACGACCAGTGCGCGCACGCGAGCGGCCCGCTCTCCGACGGCACGCTCGAGGGCGACTGCGTGGTCTGTCCCTTCCATGCCTCGAGGTTCCGGCTCACCGACGGGCGGGTCCGGCGCGGGCCGTCGGTCTACGACCAGCCGGCCTACGAGGTCCGGCGCACCGAGGCTGGTGGCTGGGAGGCCCGCCGCCGCCCGTGACCCGTGGCGGCATCCTGGAGGTCCCCCGGAACGCGGTCGTCCTCCTGGTCGGCGCGGCGGGCGCCGGGAAGTCGACCTTTGCCCGGCGCCACTTCCCGGCCGACGCCATCATCTCGTCGGATGCCCTCAGAGCGGCGATCACCGGTGACGTGACGGATCAGACGGCCAATGGGCGGGTCTTCGCAGCGGTCCACCGCGCCCTTGAGGACCGGCTCGCCACCGGGCGCCTCGCCGTCATCGACGCCACGAACCTGACGACGGCCGCCCGTCGGGGGATCCGCGAGCGGGCGGCGGCGGCGCGTGTCCCGGTCATCGCCATCGTCCTCGCTCCGGCGGCCGAGGTCGTCCATCGCCAGAACCGGTCGCGCCCGGACCGGCGCGTCCCGGATGCGGTCGTGGACCGGCATCTCGCCGCGCTCTCCCGCCTGCTCGAGCGCGACGGGCTCGTGGCTGAGGGTTACGCGCCGGTGCTGGTGCTCCGGAGCGCGGCCGAGATCGCCACGATCGAAGTGCGTCTCGCTGGCTAGGTCGATCGCGCGTCCCGAACCCGGCCGAAGGGCCGAACCCGGATCTCCACCCAGACCCCGTTGCGCATGTAGACGTCGTCCCGGAAGAGTTCCACGACCTCAGCCTCGGTCGCCGCCCGGACGATGGCGATCGTGGCCGAGACGTCGGTGAAGGCGCCGGCCTCGATGACGACGCCGGCTGCCTTGAGGGCCTGGAGCCGGGCGATGTGCTCGGCCCGGAAGGGGGTGCGGGTCTCGGCGCCGTCCGGCGCATACGTGGCCTCCACGTGCCAGGCGAGCTCGATCGGGGCAGCGGCGTCGGTCATGTGGCGGTACCTCCGGCGATGAGGGCGATGGCCCCGAGCGCCAGGGCGACCCCCGCCGCATGCGAGCGGGTGATCCGCTCGCGGAGCAGGAGCGCCGCCAGGAGCACGGTCACGACGGGATACAGCGAGGACAGGACGGCCGCGATCGAGAGATGCCCGGTCCGGGTGGCGGTGATGAAGGCGGCGTTGCCCACCAGGTCAACGACCCCGATGGCGAGGGCGAGCAGCCAGGCCGACCGAGGGAGCCGCCACGGCAGGCGGCGAACGAGGACGACGACGACGAAGATCGTGACGACGCCGCCGCGCAGGACCGCCAGCGGCGCGAAGACGTAGGCCAGCGAGATCCGGCTGAAGATGACGCTCAGCAGGCCGAGGGAGACGCCCGCGACCAGGGCGTACGGCAGGCCGCTCGGGCGGCCTTCCGCATGATCGGGCGATGCTGACACGATCACGACGGCCACGATCGCGATCCCGAAGCCGAACAGCACGAAGCCGGACGGCAGGCCCTGCAGGACGATCCCGATCAGGGCCGGCGTCGCGGCGGTCAGGACCGCGGCGACCGGTGCCACGACGCCCATCCGGCCGACCGCCAGGCCGAGGTACAGGCAGCCGACGCCGACCGAGGCGAGGAGCGCGCCGCCGAGCGCGAGGTAGAGGTCCTGGCCGTGGATGACGGGCTCTGCCCGCAGCCCGGTGATCGCGACGGCGATGACGAAGCCGATCGCCTGGGTCACGAGGAGGACACCGAGGATCGGCGCCCGCCGCCCGAGCAGCCCGCCGCCGAAGTCCGACATGCCCCACATGCCCGCCGAGGCGAGGGAGAGGACCACGGCGAGCAGGGCCGGTGACAGGGCGGGAACGGGCATGGCGGCGAGGCCGGTCAGGCGGCCGGTGGAGCGCCTGGGTCCGCGGCCGTCGGTCCGTCGAGCACGCGCACGAGATCGGCTGCCGCGTCGTAGCGGTCCGACGTCGTGAGGTAGATGACCTGGAAGTCGGCGCTGATCCGCTTCAGAAGCTCGAGCGCCCGCGCGGCACGGGCATCGTCCAGGGTCACGAACGGGTCGTCGAGGACGAGGGGCGGCCGGCGGTCCCCGGTGACGAGCCGGACGAGCCCGATGCGGGCCGTGAGGTAGATCAGGTCCAACGTGCCCTGGCTCAGGCTCTCGACGCTCGCCCAGTCGTTGCGCTCGGGCGCGAAGACCTCGATGGCGAGGTTCGTGTCGTCGACGCGGACGCGTCGATAGCGGCCGGCGGTGACCCGCTCGATGTCGCCGACCATGTGCTTCTCGAGGTAGCGGGTCGCCCGCTGCATCGTCGCCCGCTCGGCGGTGTCGATGGCCTTGAGCGTCCGGTCGTAGACGCGGGCGCGGCGCTGGAGGGCGGCGAGCTGCTCCCGCCACGTCGCCAGGCGCTCGGCCTGGGCCGCGACCTGCTCGGCATCGACGTTGTTGGCCTCGACCCGGGCCCGGGCGTTCGCCTCGTCGTCCCGCGCCCGCTCGAGGGCCCGTTCGGCGTCCTTGACCTCGACCTCGAGGCGCTCGCGGGCCCGGGGCTCCTTGGCGATGGGCCCGAGGTGCTCGAGGGCGCGGGTCTTCTGCTCGATGTCGAGGGCCGCCGCGTCCCGCATCTCCGGCAATACGGCCACGGGCTCGCGACCGACGAGGCCCTCGAGCTGGGCCGAGAGCCGCTCGATCGAGGCGACGTGTGCTTCCTCGGCGGCCAGGAGGGCCTCGACCGCGGCCATGTCCGGCAGCTCGAGCCCGGAGAGCTGGTTCGCCAGGTCGAGGTCCTTCTCCTGGAGCTCCTGCTCCAGCTGCGAGCGCCCGCGCAGGCGGCGATCGATCTCGTCGTCACGGAGCTGGCGCTCGCGACCGAGGTCGGTGGCGGAGAGGCGCAGGCGCCGGCCGATGGGCGCGAGGACGAGGCCGACGACCACGCTGGCGAGCGGCACCAGCATCCCGCCGGGCAGGGTCAGGACGGCCGTGGCAGAAGCCCCGGCAAGGAGGATGCCCGCGGCGATGAGCGCAAGTGCCAGGAACGCCGTCGGACGCCAGTCTCGAGGCTCGGGGGCCTTGACATCGAAGTGGACCTCAACGTCGCCGGACAGGATCGCCTTCAGCTCGCGGATGCGGCCGTCGAGGACGCGCAGCCGGGCGACGGTCGTCCGAAGCACAGGCAGGGGATCCTTCGCGGGGTGCGAGTCCTGGAGGGTCGCGATCTCCTCCGAGACGGAGACTGCCGTTCGGTATCGCTCGAAGCGCTCCTGGGCCACCGTTCGATCGGCGATCAGGCGCTCGGCCTGGAGCGCCTTCTCGAGGAGCGAGCGGCGCTCGGTGAGGGCGGCGTCGGCGTCGGTCCGCCGCTCGCGGGCCTGGACGAGCCGGTCCCGTTCCTGCTCGAGCTGGGCCAGGGCCGCCTCGCCCTGCTCGACACCGGCCGCGGCCTGGGTCACGGCGGCCTCGGCCACCTTCAGCCGGCCCGGGTTCTTGTCGCCCTTGGTGTTGAGCTCGTAGAGCGCCTTGTCCAGCTTGCGGCGGGCGGCGCTCGTCCCTCGATCGGCGCCCGAGATCGATGCCTGGAGGCGGTCCCGGAGCGCCCCCTCGTCCCGGGCGAGGTCGTCCATCTCGTGGTGGCGGACCGAGGCCGTGGATCGGAAGAAGGCCTCGGTGGGGATGCCCGTCAGCTCGGCCAGGATCTGGTCCGCCTGGGCCGGATCGGTGACGACCTGGCCCTCGTACTCCAGGCGGACAGTTCCCTTCGAACCACGAAAGGCCTTCTCGACGGAACCGGGACGGACGCCGTCGTCCTCGTCCTGCTCGAACTCGAGGCGGACGACCGGCCGCACGTCGTCGCCGGTCCCCCAGGGCCGGAGGCCATCCATCTCGGTGCTGGCCGAGGTGACGCGCCGGGTCAGGGCCAGCTCGAGGGCCCGCTGGAGCGTGGTCTTGCCGGATTCGTTCGGTCCGCGGACCACGGTCAGGCCGCGGGCGAGCTCGAGGTCGAGGTCCCTGTGGCGGCGCAGGTTCTCGATGCGGAGGCGGGTGATCCTCACAGCGTCACCGCCTCGCCCGCCAGGAGCAGGCGCCCGAGGCGAAGCACGTCCCGCAGCTCGCCGGCGCCCTCGACATCGTCAGCCGCCTCGAGCTCGGCGATCCCCGCCTCGATGTCCCGGACGAAGGCCCCCAGGACCGTGTCCTCTGGGGGCAGCGGCCCGTCCGACAGGGCCGGCAGCGATCGGTCGCGGACGCGGACCTTGAGGAACTGGCCTGCCAGCGCGGCTTCGACCTCGTCGACATGGACGTCGAGGAGGTCCGGCCGGACGCCGATGAGGCGGACGTCGAGGACGAGGTCCGGATCGGCCCTCGAGGCCAGCTGCTGGATGAGGGCGGGCTGGGTGGCGATGGCGGCGGCATCGAGCTCGAGCTTCTCGAAGCGCGTCCGGCCGACCTTCCGCTCCTCGACGGTCACGCTCTTCGCGCCGTCCTTCATGTCGAGGCCGACGAGCAGGACGTTGCCCGCCCGGTCCTGGTCCAGGGCCACGGGTTCCGGCGCACCCGGATAGGCGTAGGTCGTCTGGCCGGCCTTTCCCTTGCTGGCCGAGTGCCAGTGCCCGAGGGCCAGGTAGTCGAGCCTGCTGGCGGCGATCTCCTCGGTGGTGATGACGACCTCGTCGTGCTCGGTCTGGTTCGGGATCGCGATGGAGCCGTGGATGAGCCCAACCTGCCACGTGGAGGGATCGCCGGCGACGGCCATCGTCTCGAGCGGCGATCGCGGCGCGCGCTTGGTGGCGAAGACACCGCCGTGGACCGTGACGTCGAGGGCCTCGAGGCGCACCTTGGGCTGGTCCGGTGTCAGGAGCGTCACGAGGTCCGTGCCGATCGCCCCAGCCAGCGCGGCGAGGTCGTGGGCCCGGTAGATGGAGGCCCGGTCGTAGACGTCGTGGGTGCCCGGGATCATGACCGTCCGGATGCGGGCCTCGACCAGGCGCTTGAGCTCCGCCGCGACCCGATCGACCGATCGACGCGGCTGAGTGTTCGAGTCGAAGAGGTCGCCGGCGACGAGAACGAGGTCCACCTTCTCCTCGAGCGCGACGTCGATGGCCGCCCGGAAGGCGGCGAACTGGCGTTCGCGCTGTGGCTGACCGCGGGCAAACACCAGGTTGTCGCAGCGCCCGACAACCCCAAGTCCCACCCACCCCCTTAGCGCCCGCCAACCATGAGCCAGCCTGCGATCCCCACCCTCTACGAATGGCTGGGCGGCCTGCCCGCCCTGCTGCGCCTGACCGCGCGCTTCTACGAACGCGTCAAGGACGACGCGCAGCTCGCACCCGTGTTCGCCCACATGAGCGACGAGCACCCGGCCCATGTGGCCGCCTTCCTGGCCGAGGTGCTGGGCGGCCCGACGGCCTATTCCGACCAGCATGGCGGCCACCCGCACATGATCCGTCAGCACCTGAACCGCCACCTCGCCCAGGAGCAGCGCCGCGCCTGGGTCACGCTGCTGCTGGACACGGCCGACGAGCTGGGTATGCCCGACGACCCGGAGTTCCGCTCGGCGTTGATCGGCTACCTGGAATGGGGCTCGCGGCTCGCCGTCATCAACTCGCAGCCCGGCGCCGTGGTGGATGCCGACGCGCCCATGCCCAAGTGGGGCTGGGGCGAGGTCAAGGGGCCTTACACGGGCTGACCTCGCTCCACGCGGCACTGGAAGCAGTTGAACTTCGAGCGGATGTGCACGTAAGCGACGTCGTCGTCGGCCAGGATCTGGCGGCAGCGGGCCTCCAGCTCAGGGCCGTCGACGACGCGGCCGGTCTCGTAGCGGATCCAGTCTCTGGCGTCGTAGCCGCGCACCAGGGCCGGCGCCAGGAAGGCGAACCAGGCCGGCAGCGTGTCGGCCTCGTAGCGCTCGCAGCCGCGGGCGTGCAGGAAGACGGGGCCGGCTTCCGCGTAGGGCTGCAGGGAAGTGAACGGGCGGTAGGACAGCACCAGCTTGTCCTCGCCGTCGGCGATCAGCTGCAGGCAGTGGCGGCA
>JACQEH010000001.1 GCA_016200675.1 Chloroflexota bacterium
GTCCTGAGCGCCCCGATGTTCGACGCCGGCCTGGTGGTCGGGGACATCGTCCTCGACGACATCCGGCGCGAACGGATCGCCCTGCCGCTCCTTCGCGACGAGCGCCCCGACCTCCTCGCCAGGGAGCTGGGGCGGGTCATCGCCGAGCGCGCGGGGATCATCCCCGACGAGACCGCCCAGCCGGGCGCGGAGGAGGGCCACGACATCGCGCCGGCCGACGCCCCGCCGCGGCCGATCGGCTTCGATGCCCGCCGGGAGCAGGTGCCGGCGCCGGGCCGGACGCGGGCCGCCGGACGCGCCGCCGGACGGGCCGCCGGGCCGCCCCGATGAGCGCGGCCTCACGCTCGATCCCGTCGCGGGCCGACGGCCGGCCGCTCTTCGAGCTGCCGGCCGAGCTGGCGATCGACACCGACGTCGCCCGGCGAGTCATCGGCGAGTTCATCCGGGCCCAGCTCGAGCAGGCGGGTTTCGAACGGGCGGTCCTCGGCCTCTCCGGGGGGATCGACTCGGGCCTCGTTGCCTACCTCGTGGCCGAGGCCATCGGCGCGGCCCGGCTCCACTGTGTCCTGCTGCCGAACCGCACGTCCTCGCCGGCGTCGCAGGCCGACGCCGAGGCGATCGTGGTCGCGCTCGGCTGCTCGAGCGAGCTCGTCGCGGTCAGCCCGATGGTCGACGGCTACTTCGGGACGGCCGAGGTCAAGGGGGCGCTGCCGCCCGCGGACGGGATCGCCGCCAGCGCCCTGCGGCGGGGCAACTTCGCCGCCCGCATGCGGATGGCCGTCCTCTACGACCGCTCCGTGACGTGGGGCGGCCTGGTGGTCGGCACGGGCAACAAGACCGAGTCGCTCATCGGCTACACGACGCTCTTCGGGGACAGCGCCTGCGCCTTCAACCCGATCGGCGACCTTTACAAGAGCCAGGTCCGCCAGCTCGCCCTGGCTATCGGCGTTCCCGAGGCGGTCATCGCCAAGGCGCCGTCGGCCGACCTCTGGCCGGGCCAGACCGACGAGGGCGAGGCGGGCTTCTCGTATCCGGTCCTCGACCGGCTCCTGTTCTGGCGGATCGACAAGCGCCGTTCCGCCGAGGAGGTCGTGGCGATGGGCTTCGACGCCGAGCTCGTGGCGCGGGTCGACCGAATGGTTGCCGGCGCCGAGTTCAAGCGCCAGGTCCCGCCGATCGCGAAGCTCGGGCCGCGCACGGCCGGGGTCGACTACCTCTACCCGCGCCGGCGGCCGGGCTCCGTCCGGCCCTGAGCGGGGAGATGGCAGGCGGGACCCTGTATCTCGTGGCGACCCCCATCGGCAACCTCGGCGACGTCACGCTTCGGGCTCTCGATGTCCTCCGGGCGGTGCCGCTCATCGCGGCCGAGGATACCCGGATCTCGCGGCGCCTCCTGGCCCGGCACGCCATCGCGACGAGGATGACGAGCTACCACGCCCAGAGCGACGCCGGCCGGGCGGCCCAGCTCCTCGACCACCTGCGCGGCGGCCTCGACCTGGCCCTCGTAACCGACGCCGGAACCCCGTCCGTCAGCGACCCGGGCATGGACCTGGCGGCCGCGTGGGCCGGGGAGGGCGGCCGGGTGGAGGCGATCCCCGGGGCGTCTGCCGTGCTGGCGGCCGTGGTGGCGTCCGGCATCGCCGGCCCGCGCTGGGCGTTCGAGGGGTTCCTGCCGAGGAGCGGCCGCGAACGCAAGGAGCGGCTCACGCGCCTGGCGGCCGACGAGCGCGGCGCCGTCCTGTTCGAGGCACCGGGCCGGCTCCTGGCGACGCTCCGCGATCTCGTCGCGGCCTGCGGGCCTGATCGCCCCGGCGCCGTCTGCCGGGAGCTCACCAAGCTCCACGAGCAGGTCCTGCGGGGCTCGCTCGCCGGGCTCGTTGCCGCGATGCCGCGTTGCCGCCGAGAGCGGCGTTCCCCGCCGCCAGCTCTATCAGGCGCCGGCCACCGGGCGGGACATCCCGTGACCGGTCCACGACCGCCCGGGGGCGGCTCCTTCCTGGCGCCGCTCACGCCACTCGGGCGCGGCATCGTCATGGGCGCCGTCGGCCTCAGCGTGGCAGCGATGGTCCTCCACTGGCTGCTCCACGCCGACGACACGCTCGTGTTCGTCGTGGCCGCCTGCGGGATCCTCGGGTTGGCCTGGGTCGTCGGGCTCGCCACCGAGCGCCTCGGAGCCATTGCCGGTCCCCAGGTGGGCGGCATCCTCAATGCGACGTTCGGCAACATCGCCGAGCTGATCATCGCCTTCTTCGCCCTCCAGGCCGGCCTGCTCGACGTCGTCCGGGCGTCGCTCGTCGGCTCGATCATCGGCAACCTCCTCCTGGTCCTGGGCGCGAGCGTCCTCGTCGGCGGCCTCCGCCACGGGACGCAGCGCTTCGACGCCCGGGTCGCCGGCTCGAACGCCGCGCTGCTGGTCCTGGCCGCCGCGGGCATGCTCGTGCCGGCGATCTTCGCCATCACGGCCGGGCACCCGAGCAACGGCCGGCTCCAGGAGGAGTCGGTGATCGTGGCCGCGGTCCTGATCGTCGGCTACGTCCTGTCGCTGGTGTGGCAGTTCACGAACCCGGATCGGACGCTTGGCGGGCATGAGCCGTCGACCGGCCACGAGGGGCCGGCCTGGACCGGGCGGACCGCAGTGGCCGTGCTCCTCGTCGCAGCCGGGCTCCTCGCCGTCACGTCCGAGATCCTCGTCGCCTCCATCGAGCCGTTCGTCGCCACCGTGGGCCTCTCGGCGTTCTTCGTCGGGGTCGTGCTCGTCCCCACGATCGGCAACCTCGCCGAGCATCTCGTCGCCATCCAGCTGGCGGCCCGCAACAAGATGGAATTCGCGATGGCGGTCTCGTACGGCTCGTCGCTCCAGGTCGCCCTGTTCGTCGCGCCGCTGCTGGTCATCGTCGCCGCCTTGATCGGGCAGCCCCTGACGCTCGTCTTCAGACCGCTCGAGGTCGTGGCCGTCGGCGTGGCAGTCGGGATCAGCGCCCTGGTGGCGCTCGACGGCGAGTCGAACTGGCTGGAGGGCGCCCTCCTCGTCCTCGTCTATCTCATCCTCGCCGGCTCGTTCTTCGAGCTGCCGGGCTGATCGGCGGCGTGCCCGGGGCACGGCGCGGCCCAGGGCACGGCGCGGCGGCGCCGGTGGGGGACCGGGCGCCGCCGGGGGCCGCGACGTGGAGGCAGGGCTCTAGGCGGCGACCGCCTCCGGGACCGGGTCCTCCGCCGCGACGGCGGCCTCATCGTCGTCTTCAGCGGACTCGCTGGCGAACTGGGCGGCCCGGGCCTCGAGGCCGTCGGCAGCCGATTCGGCCGCGTAGTCCTTCTTGCGCCGACCCGACAGCATCTCGACGCTCGAGGCGACGACCTCGGTCTTCCAATGGCGGGCGCCGCGCTCGTCGTCCCAGGTCCGGGTCTGGATCCGGCCCTCGATCGAGACCTGCTGGCCCTTGCCGAGGTAGCGGCCGCAGATTTCCGCGAGACGATCCCAGGTCACGATGTTGTGGTACTCGGGACGCTCCTTGCCGTTGCCGGCGTACTCGTTGGTGGCCACACTGAACTGGGTGACGTGCTTCCCGGACGCGAGCGCGCGCATCTCCGGGTCCCGCGTCAGGCGGCCGGTGAGGAGGACCTTGTTCACGGTCCATGTCTCCTTGGTGGTCGGCCGACGGGTCACGGGCCGACCCTGCGTGCGGCGGGCAGGGGCGATGGAGGTGCCGGCCTCGGCGGTGCGGGCCCTGGCGGGTCGGCGGATCGGCGAGGCCGGCGAGCTTCAGCGGGCAGGATCGACCCTAGCAGGACCCGCTCACCGGGCCGTCACCGCCGGCTCACCGGCTCGTCACTGGCCGCTTCATCGCGGGCCTCGCCCTCCACGGCAGGGCCGCGGCCGCCTGGGGCGCCCGGGGGTCGCCTGGGCCGCCGTCAGTGGCCGGAGGCCGTCCTGCCGACGCGCGCCCGCCCCGTCGCCGGCGCGTTCACGTCGTGCCCAAGCTCGACGTCGTGGTCGTGGTCGTGGTCGTGGTCGTGGTCGTGATGGTGGGCAGGGGTCGCCGCCGCCGGCGTCAGGGCGGCCGCCCGATAGGTCATCGCCGCCGCGAAGCCCGCCGCGGCGGGATCGGCGACCGGCGGCTCCTTGCCGTAGATGTCGCAGAAGATCTCCACGAGCTCCGGATCAAACTGCGTGCCGGCGTGGTGCCGCAGCTCCTCGACGGCCGCCTCGTGCGAGATCTTCCGCTTGTAGGGGCGGTCCTGGATCATGGCGTCGTAGGCATCTGCGATGGCCACGATGCGGGCACCGAGCGGGATCTCCTGGCCCCGCAGGCCGTAGGGATAGCCCGCCCCGCCGAAGCGCTCGTGGTGGTGGAGGATGATCGGGACCGCGTCCCGGAGGACCGTCGCCTGCTCCAGGATCACCTGGCCGATCCGCGGGTGCTGGACGACGGACCGCCACTCGGCCGGTGTGAGGGAGGACGGCTTCTCGAGGATATCGCTCGGGACGCCGACCTTGCCGACGTCGTGGAGGAGCGCCGCGACGCGGATCTTGTCGACCTCGTGATCGGGCAGGTCGAGCTGGCGGGCGAGCCGGCTGACGATCGTGGCGATGAGCGCCGACGGCTGGCCCCGGTAGTGGGGGAGCGGCGCGATCATCTGGGCCAGGGCGTCGGCCGCCGCGCCGTGGGCCAGCCGCCCGAGCTCCATCGCCTGGCTTCGCCCGGTGGGCGAGATCGGTGATCGGACGACGGTCGAATCGTCGTCCGGCTCCTCGAAGGCATAGACCTGGTCGCGGCCGAGGGCCTTGGCCGAGTACATGGCGGCATCGGCCTCCCGGACCAGCGCGTCGACGCGCAGGCGATCGCCGGCGCCCCCGGTGACCCCGAGTGAGATCGTGACGCTGATGTTGGTCCCGTCGGGCAGCACGAAACGCTCGCTGGCCACGAGGAGTCGGAGCTTGTCGGCGAGCATCGCGCCGTCCTCGACGGAGGTCTCGGGCAGGACGACCATGAACTCCTCGCCGCCGTACCGGCCGACCCGGTCGGCGGCCCGGAGGTTCCGCCGGAGGACGTCCGCCACGCCGCGCAGGACGAGGTCGCCGGCCTCGTGGCCGTAGGTGTCGTTGATCGTCTTGAAGTGGTCGATGTCGGCGAAGGTCAGGGCAAGGGGACGGCGGTAGCGGACCGAGCGCTCGACCTCGGTGAAGACCATCCCGATGATCGCCGGCCGGTTCGGGAGCCCCGTGAGCCGGTCGGTGCTCGCCTCCGAGTGGGCATCCGCCATCGTCGCTCCGAGCTCGGCGATGGCCGTCGCGAGACGCCGACCGAGGGCGTCGCGGCGCCGGGGGATCGCGACGCCGGTCTCGCCGGCCGCCAGGCGCTCGGCGACGACGACCAGTGGCTGCACGCGCGATCGAACATAGGCCGTGGTGACGGCAGCGGCCAGGCCGACGGCCGCGATCGCCATGAGTGTCGCCCGCAGGACCGGGTCGCCGGCCTCTGGAAGCAGGAGCAGGGCAATGGCTGCCGCGGCCGGGACAACCGGCCAGCCCCCCCGAACGATCCGCATGGCGGGATTGTGTGGGGCTCGCCATGTGGCCGAAACGCACCGGAGGTACTACCCCGGTCCTCCCATGCGCTCGTGAGCGCCGCCGGCCCGCTCGACCCGGTCGCCCTCCTCGCGCCGTTGGTATACTCCGCCCGTTCCCGGCCGGGACGTCGAGACGGGCGGGACAGGGAGGTCCAGCGATCGCGCGAGGAGGGCGCAACGGTCGTCCCGTGAGGCGGCTGAGCGACCAGCAGCATCGGCCCCGCCGCGGCGGTGCCCTTCCCACACGGGAGAGGTCTATCCAGGTCTCGGTCGAAACCGGGGCCTTTTTGTTTGGGCCGCTCGGCCACGTCGATTCGGCCGGCCGCCTGGCTGGCGCTTCGCAGCGAGGCGCCCGCTGATGCCCGCGACGGTCATCGTCGGCCTCCAATGGGGAGATGAAGGCAAGGGCAAGACGACCGACTTCCTCGCCGAGCAGGTCGCCATGGTCGTCCGCTACCAGGGCGGCGACAACGCCGGGCACACGGTGGTCACGGGCGACGAGGTCTTCAAGCTCCACCTCGTCCCGTCGGGCGTGCTCTACCCCCATATCACCTCGGTGATCGGCAACGGCGTCGTGGTCAATCCGGCGACGCTCATCGCCGAGCTCGACATGCTGACCGCCCGCGGCATCGACGTCTCGCGGGTGAAGGTCAGCCGGAGCGCCCACGTGATCATGCCGTACCACGTGGCCCTCGACCGCGGCAACGAGGCGCGTTTGGCCGGGGCGAAGGTCGGCACGACCGGGCGGGGGATCGGCCCGGCCTACGGCGACCGGGCGTGGCGACTCGGCCTCCGGATGGAGGACCTCCTGGACCGCGGCGTCCTCGTCGAGCGGCTCGCCCGTGTCCTTCCCGACAAGAACCTCGTCCTCGGCAGCATGGGCGGCGAGGCGTTCACGGTCGATGCGCTGGCCGACCAGGCGCTCGCCTGGGGTCGCCG